>NZ_JBFWIX010000012.1:0-103698 GCF_050253495.1 Acidocella sp. | reverse complement strand
GTGCAAACGCCACGCTTCTGGGGGCAGCCCTCCAGGGCCGGCACCTTGTTGCGCTTGGACGCCGGCTCGCGGCCCTTGGCGATCAACTGGTTAATGGTCGGCATATCTCATCCTGCTACGTGTTCAAAGCCCGGATTCCAGGGCTGGGATCGGGTCTGTCCATAAGAAAGCGCCGCTAAGGTGGTATGGAACCCTACCTTACGGACTGCTTATCCAGCACGCGGCCTAGGTGCGTGATTTCCGCACGGCGCCGCACGCGCCAGATTTTTACAGACGACCCGGCCCCGGAAGTCCGGAACCGCGAGAGCGCTCTCCTTAGAAGCGGCCTTCCCCCAAGTCAAGCGATTCTCCTGCGCCAAATCGTAAGAAAAACGCAGAGTTCCGGAATCTTCATGGCTACTCGGGCGGGATCGCAACTCTCGGCGTGCGCCGGTTTCGCCATCAGGGGTGAAAGCAAGGCCCGACTCCTCATGAATCCATCCCGAATCAAAACGGCACCCCGAAGGGTGCCGTTGCGACGCCTATATATAAAGAACCGAGTCGAGCCTCTCGGACATCGCGCAAGGCCCCCAAGGCGCGGATCAGGCGGCTCTCGCCGCCTGATCTTATTCCGCCGCCAGATCCGGCTTAGGCGCGGCCCCACCCTTGCTGCCCAGCGCCTGCCGGTCGCGCCCGGCCGCGATGGAGCGCAGACGGTTCATCACCGAGCCCGTGCCGGCGGGGATCAGACGGCCGACGATGACGTTCTCCTTCAGACCGGTCAGCATATCGTTCTTGCCGGCTGTCGCGGCCTCCGTGAGAACGCGCGTGGTCTCCTGGAAGGAAGCGGCGGAGATGAAGCTCTGCGTCTGCAAGGAGGCCTTGGTGATGCCCTGAAGCACCGGCAGGGCCACGGCCGGGCGTTCATCCACGGCCAGCTTGGCGTTCTCCTGCTCAAACTCCACCCGATCCACCAGCTCGCCGACCAGGAAGGTCGTATCGCCGGCTTCGGTGATCTCGACCTTCTGCAGCATCTGGCGGACGATCACTTCAATATGCTTGTCGTTGATCTTCACGCCCTGCAGCCGGTAAACATCCTGGATTTCGTTGACCAGATAATCCGACAAGGCCTCCACGCCCAGCACGCGCAGAATGTCGTGCGGCACGCGCGGACCATCCACCAGCGGATCGCCCAGACGGACATAATCCCCCTCCTGCACGGAGACATGCTTGCCCTTGGGGATCAGATATTCGGTCTCCTCGCCGGTCTCATCGTTCTTCACGATGATGCGGCGCTTGGCCTTGTAATCCTTGCCAAACTCCACGCGGCCATCGATTTCGGCGATGATCGCATGATCCTTCGGACGGCGCGCCTCGAACAATTCCGCCACGCGCGGCAGACCACCGGTAATGTCGCGGGTCTTGGAGCCTTCGCGGGGGATACGCGCCAGCACGTCGCCCGCCGCCACCGTGGCACCGGATTCGATCGACAGGATCGAGTCCGGCGACAGGAAGTACCGGGCCTCGGTGCCATTGGCCAGACGCAGGATCTCGCCGTTGGAGTCCTTCAGGAGCAGGCGCGGCCGCAGATCCGCCCCACGGGCCGACTGCTTATAGTCCACCACCACCTTGGAGGTGAGGCCGGTGACCTCGTCGGTCCGCTCCACCAGGGTCACACCCTCGATCAAGTCGGCATATTCCACGATACCGGCGCGCTCGGTGATGATCGGCAGGGTGTACGGATCCCACTCGGCCAGCTTCTGGCCACGCGCCACCTCCGCTCCCTCATCCACCAGCAGGCGGGCGCCGTAAGGCACACGGAAGCGGGCACGCTCGCGCTTGCCGGCATCCGTGAGGATGATTTCACAGTTACGGCTCATCACCACCGGCACGCCGGCGGAGTTGGTGACAACCGCGCGGTTGCGGATGACCACGGAGCCATCGTGGCTGGCCTCGACATTGGATTGCTCGGCGCCACGCTGAGCCGCGCCGCCAATATGGAAAGTACGCATGGTGAGCTGCGTGCCCGGCTCGCCGATGGATTGCGCGGCGATCACCCCCACGGCCTCGCCCACATTCACCGGCGTGCCGCGCGCCAAGTCGCGCCCATAGCATTTCGCGCAGACGGCGATCTTGGTGTCGCATGTCAGCACGGAGCGGATCTTCACCGTCTCGATACCCGCCTTTTCGATCTTCTCGGCATGCGCCTCCTCGATCAGCTCGTTGCGGGCCACGATGACTTCGCCACTATTATGGTCCACCACGTCCTCGGCCGCGGTACGGCCCAAAACGCGCTCGGCCAGGCTGGCGACAATCTCACCGCCATCGCGCACCGCGCTAACGGTCAGGCCACGCTCAGTGCCGCAATCATCCTCGATGATGATGCAATCCTGCGCGACATCGACCAGACGACGGGTGAGATAGCCGGAGTTCGCGGTCTTCAACGCCGTATCCGCGAGCCCCTTGCGGGCGCCGTGGGTGGAGTTGAAGTAATCGAGAACCGAGAGACCTTCCTTGAAGTTCGCGATGATCGGCTGCTCGATGATCTCACCCGAGGGCTTGGCCATCAGGCCGCGCATGCCAGCAAGCTGAGACATCTGGGCGGCGGAACCACGCGCACCGGAATGGCTCATCATCCACACGGAGTTGGTGGGCCGGCCCGCCTCCTGGCGCGAGATCTCCTTCATCATCGCGGTGGCGACGAGATCCTTACATTTCGACCAGGCGTCGACCACCTTGTTGTAGCGCTCGCCGGCGGTGATCAGACCGTCCTGATATTGCTGCTCATATTCGCGGACCTCGGCGAGGGTGGTGGACACCAGATTCGCCTTGGAATCGGGGATGCGCATATCGTCCTTGCCAAAGGAGATCCCCGCCCGCGCCGCGTGACGGAAGCCGAGCCCCATCATGCGGTCGCAGAAGATCACCGCCTCCTTCTGTCCGCAATGGCGGTAGACGAGGTCGATCACGTCCTGCACGTTCTTCTTGGTCAGCATGCGGTTGACGACCGAGAAGTTCAGGTTCGTGTTCAACGGCAGCAACTGGCCGATGAGCATGCGCCCTGGCGTGGTGACGACGATGGAGCTTTTCACCTCGCCATCGGCATTCATGTTCTTCATGCGGGCGCGGATCTTGCTGTGCAGCTTGAGCGCCCCGGCGGACAAGGCGAACTCGATCTCGCCCACGGAGCCGAAGGCCGGCGCCTCCTCGTCCTTGGCGGCCAGGAATTCCGGCGTCTCCAGCGACAGATAGTACAAGCCCAGAACGATGTCCTGGCTCGGCACGATGATCGGCTTACCGTTGGCGGGGCTGAGGATGTTGTTGGTGGACATCATCAGCACGCGGCCTTCCAGCTGCGCCTCGATGGAGAGCGGCACATGCACCGCCATCTGATCGCCGTCGAAATCCGCGTTGAAGGCGGTGCAGACCAGCGGGTGAAGCTGGATGGCCTTGCCCTCGATCAGGATCGGCTCGAACGCCTGGATGCCCAGACGATGCAGCGTGGGGGCGCGGTTCAGCATCACCGGATGCTCGCGGATCACCTCTTCGAGGATGTCCCACACTTCCGGGCGCTCTTTCTCCACCATGCGCTTGGCGGCCTTGATGGTGGTGGCCAGGCCGTATTTCTCCAGCTTGGCGTAGATGAAGGGCTTGAACAGCTCCAACGCCATTTTTTTCGGCAGGCCGCATTGGTGCAGCTTGAGTTCAGGCCCCACCACGATGACCGAACGACCGGAATAATCGACGCGTTTGCCGAGCAGGTTCTGGCGGAACCGGCCCTGCTTACCCTTCAGCATATCCGAGAGGGATTTCAGCGGGCGCTTATTGGTGCCGGTGATGGCGCGGCCGCGCCGGCCATTATCGAACAGCGCGTCCACCGATTCCTGCAGCATGCGCTTCTCGTTGCGCACGATGATGTCCGGCGCGCGCAGCTCCATCAGCCGCTTCAGACGGTTATTGCGGTTGATGACGCGGCGGTACAGATCGTTCAGGTCGGAAGTGGCGAAGCGGCCGCCATCCAGCGGCACCAGCGGGCGCAGCTCGGGCGGGATCACCGGGATCACGTCCAGCACCATCCATTCCGGATGGGTGCCGGATTCGAGGAAGTTCTCGATCAGCTTCAGCCGCTTGACCAGCTTCTTGCGCTTGGTCTCGGAATTGGTCTCCTTCAGCTCAAGCCGCATCTCGGCGCGCGTCTCGGCAAGGTCGATACCCATCAGGATGGACTTGATGGCCTCGGCGCCGATGCCCGCGCGGAACGCATCCTCTCCAAACTCATCCTGCTTGTTGAACATCTCGTCCTCGGAGATGAGCTGGTGCAGCTTGAGATCGGTCGTGCCCGGTTCGAGAACGATATAGCTCTCGAAATACAGCACCTTCTCGACATCCTTCAGGGTCATGTCGAGCATGGTGGCGATGCGGGACGGCAGGGATTTCAGGAACCAGATATGCGCGACCGGGGAGGCCAGCTCGATATGGCCCATGCGCTCACGGCGCACCTTGGCCAGCGTGACTTCCACGCCGCATTTCTCGCAGATGATGCCACGAAACTTCATACGCTTGTACTTGCCGCACAAGCATTCATAATCCTTGATCGGCCCGAAGATGCGGGCACAGAACAGGCCGTCGCGCTCGGGCTTGAAGGTCCGGTAGTTGATCGTCTCAGGCTTCTTGATCTCGCCGTAAGACCAGCTGCGGATCTGCTCCGGGGAAGCGATCTGGATCTTGATCTGGTCGAAGGACGCGGTCTGGCCCGCGTTCCCGAGAATCTTCATCAAATCATTCATTACGCAACATCCTTATCTTGGCCTGGCATCCTGCACTCGTTCCGGAACACCGGCCTCAAGAGGCCGACTGCTCCAGATCGACGTTCAGGCCCAAGGATTTCAGTTCCTTCAGCAGCACGTTGAAGCTTTCGGGGATACCGGCTTCAAAGTTATCCTGCTCGCGCACGATCGCCTCATAGACCTTGGTGCGGCCAGAAACGTCATCGGACTTCACGGTCAGCATTTCCTGCAACGTGTAGGCCGCGCCATAGGCTTCCAGCGCCCACACTTCCATCTCACCGAAGCGCTGACCGCCGAACTGCGCCTTGCCGCCCAGCGGCTGCTGGGTGACGAGCGAATACGGGCCGATGGAGCGGGCATGGATCTTGTCATCGACGAGATGGTGCAGCTTGAGCATGTACATATATCCGACCGTGACCTTACGCTCGAACGGCTCCCCCGTGCGGCCATCGATCAGCGTGCTCTGGCCGGAGACATCCACACCGGCCTTGGCCAGCATCTCCTCAATGTCCGGGATACGGGCGCCATCGAACACCGGGGTGGCGATGGGCACACCCTTGGTGACGTTACGGGACAGCTCGACCAGCGCATCGTCATCGAGATCCTTGATCTGCTCCTCGAAGATCTCCGCGCCATAGGCGAGTTTCAGCCGCTCCAGCAGTTCCTGGCGGGCTTCGCCGGTGCGGCGATACTCCTCCACCGCGCGGCCGATCTGCTTGCCAAGATTGGCGCAGGCCCAACCCAAATGCACTTCCAGGATCTGCCCCACATTCATGCGCGAGGGCACGCCCAGCGGGTTCAGCACGAGGTCAACCGCCGTGCCATCCTCCAGGAAGGGCATATCCTCCACCGGCACGACGCGGGAGACGACACCCTTGTTACCGTGACGCCCGGCCATCTTGTCGCCAGGCTGCAGCTTGCGCTTCACCGCCACGAACACCTTGACCATCTTCATCACGCCGGGAAGCAGCTCGTCGCCGCGCTGAAGCTTCTCGACCTTGCTTTCGAAGCGGTCCTGAAGCTTCTTCACGGCGGCGTCGAATTCGCGCTTCATCAGCTCGATATTCGCCATCACCGCATCGTCCTGCACGACGATGTTACGCCAGGCGCCGCGCGGATGCTCGGCCAGAACCTCGGAGGTAATGTCCGTGCCAGCCTTGAGCCCCTTGAAGCCAGACCCCGCGACCTGACCGATCAGCGCCTCGCGCAGACGGTTGAGGAAGGCACGCTCCTGAATGCCCTTCTCATCGTCGCGGTCCTTGGCCAGGCGCTCGATCTCGGCGCGTTCGATCGCCAGGGCGCGCTCGTCCTTGTCCACGCCGCGGCGGTTGAACACGCGCACATCGACGATGGTGCCGGACGTACCGGGCGGCAGCCGCAGCGAGGTATCGCGCACATCGGAGGCCTTCTCGCCGAAGATGGCACGCAGCAGCTTTTCTTCCGGCGTCATCGGGCTTTCGCCCTTGGGCGTCACCTTGCCAACCAGAATATCGCCCGGATTCACCTCGGCGCCGATATAGACGATGCCCGCCTCGTCGAGGTTGCGCAAAGCCTCCTCGCCGACATTCGGGATATCCCGGGTGATTTCCTCCTGACCCAGCTTGGTGTCGCGGGCCATCACCTCGAACTCCTCGATATGGATCGAGGTGAAGACGTCATCCTTGGCGATCCGCTCGGAGATCAGGATGGAGTCCTCGAAATTATAGCCGTTCCAGGGCATGAAGGCGCATAGCGCGTTCCGGCCCAGCGCCAGCTCGCCCAGCTCGGTGGAGGGACCATCGGCGATGATGTCGCCGGCGGCAACCCGGTCGCCCACCTTCACCAGCGGACGCTGGTTGATGCAGGTGCTCTGGTTGGAGCGCATATATTTACGCAGCCGGTAAATATCGACACCCTGGGTCATGCCATCCTCGCCGGTGGCCCGCACCACGATGCGGGCACCGTCGATCTGGTCGACAATTCCCGAACGCTTGGCGACGATGGTGGCGCCGGAATCGCGGGCCACGGCGGCTTCCATGCCGGTACCGACGATTGGCGCGTCCGAACGGATCAGCGGCACCGCCTGGCGCTGCATGTTGGAGCCCATCAGCGCACGGTTGGCGTCGTCGTTCTCAAGGAACGGGATCAACGCGGCGGCAACGGAGACGAGCTGCTTGGGCGACACGTCGATTGCGGTGACATCGTCGGGCTTGACCATCAAGAAGTCGCCATTGCGGCGCACGGAGACGAGGTCGTCCTTCAGTGTGCCGTCCTCGCCCTTATGAGCATCGGCCTGGGCCACCACCAGACGTTCTTCCTCCATCGCGGAGAGATACTTGTACTCCGGCTGCACCACGCCTTCCTGCACCAGCTGGTACGGGGTTTCGATGAAGCCGTACTTGTTCACCTTGGCGTAGGTGGCCAGCGAGTTGATCAGACCGATATTCGGGCCTTCCGGCGTCTCGATCGGGCAGATGCGGCCATAATGGGTAGGGTGCACGTCGCGCACCTCAAAGCCGGCGCGCTCACGGGTCAGACCGCCCGGCCCGAGGGCGGAAAGGCGGCGCTTATGCGTCACCTCGGAAAGCGGGTTGGTCTGGTCCATGAACTGGCTGAGCTGGCTGGAGCCGAAAAATTCGCGCACGGCGGCGGCGGCGGGCTTGGCGTTGATGAGGTCGTGCGGCATCACGCTGTCGATGTCGACGGAGCCCATGCGCTCGCGGATCGCGCGCTCCATGCGCAGCAGGCCGACGCGGTACTGATTCTCCATCAGCTCGCCGACGGAACGCACGCGGCGATTGCCGAGATTGTCGATGTCGTCGATCGCGCCGCGCCCGTCCTTCAGCTCATTCATGATCTTGAGGGTGCGCAGAATATCGTCCTTGCGCAGCACGCGCACGGTGTCCGGCACATCGATGCCCAGGCGCATATTCATCTTCACGCGGCCCACGGCCGAGAGATCATAGCGGTCGGCATCGAAGAAAAGCCCCTTGAACAAGGCTTCGGCGGTCTCGGAGGTCGGCGGCTCACCCGGGCGCATGACACGGTAGATGTCGATCAGCGCATCCTCGCGGTTGGCGTTCTTGTCCGCCGCCAGGGTGTTGCGGATCCACGGGCCGTTCTGCTGGTCGATGGCCAGCGTCGGCAGCTCGTCGATCCCCTTATCTTCCAAGGCCGTCAGCTTCTGCTCGGTCAGCTCTTCCCCGGCTTCGCCAAAAATCTCGCCCGTGTTGGGGTCGTAGATATCCTCCGCCAGGAAACGGCCGGCCAGATCGGCGCGGGCGACCAGCACATTCTTGGTTTTTTCCGCGATCTTGCGCACGGTGCGCGCGGTCAGCTTATCCTCGACCTTGGCGACAACCTCGCCGGTCTCGGCATCCACCAGATCCTCGATCAGCTTGACATTGCGGAAGGCCTCGGCCTCGAACGGGCGAGACCATTGCCCCTTCTGTTTGGTGAAGATCACCTTGCCATAGAAGAAATTCAGGATTTCCTCGGAATCCATCCCCTTGATCTCGCCGATCTCGACCGTCTCGCCCTTGGCCTCGCGTGCTTGGGCCAGCGCCTCGGTGGCGGCGGAGGGCAGCGCATAGAGCAGCGTGGTGACCGGCAGCTTGCGCTTGCGGTCGATACGCACATAGATCAGATCCTTGGCGTCGAACTCGAAATCGAGCCAGGAACCGCGATAGGGGATGACACGGGCGGTGAAGAGATATTTGCCCGAGCTATGGGTCTTGCCGCGATCATGGTCGAAGAACACGCCCGGCGAACGGTGCATCTGCGAGACGATCACGCGCTCGGTGCCATTCACCACGAAGGTGCCGTTATCGGTCATCAACGGCATGTCGCCCATATAGACAGGCTGCTCTTTAATGTCGCGGATGGAGCGCGCGCCGGTATCCTCATCCAGATCCCAGACGATCAGACGCAGGATCACCTTCAGCGGGGCGGCATAGGTCATGCCGCGCTGGATGCATTCCTCGACATCGTATTTCGGCTCTTCGAGCTCGTAATATACGAACTCCAGGCGCCCCCGCCCGGCGAAATCATCGATCGGGAAGACCGACTTGAACACTTCCTGCAAACCGGAATTGGTGCGCGCATCCGGCTTCACATTCATCTGCAGGAAGGAATCGTAGCTCGCCCGCTGCACGTCGATGAGGTTCGGCATCGGCGCGACCTCAGGGATACGGCTGAAGCTCTTGCGAATGCGCTTGCGGCTGGTGAAAGACCCTTTGCCAAAACCATTGATCGCGTTCATCGCATCACCCTCGGTCAGATTTGATCGTCGTCTAAAAAGCGTCGTCTTGTAAAAAACGGGTGGCAGGCGGCCACCAAAAGGTCACCGCCTGTCCCTTTATCCTATACGCGCCACGGCAATATCACGCCGGGACGGAAAGCGGGGTTACTTGACCTCGACAGTCGCGCCCTGCTCTTCCAGCGTCTTCTTGATGGTCGCGGCCTCATCCTTGGAGACATTCTCCTTGACGGTCTTCGGCGCACCCTCGACCAGATCCTTGGCTTCCTTGAGGCCCAGGCCGGTGATGGTGCGGATTTCCTTGATCACGTTGATCTTCTTGTCGCCACCGGCGGCGAGGATCACGGTGAACTCGGTCTGCTCCTCGGCCGGGCCAGCGGCGGCACCGCCACCAGCGGGAGCGGCGGCGGCAACAGCCACCGGCGCGGCGGCGGAGACGCCCCACTTCTCTTCAAGCAGCTTGGAGAGCTCGGCGGCCTCCAGCACGGTCAGCTTCGACAGCTCTTCAACGAGCGCGTTCAGGTCAGCCATTTAAAAAATCCTTCGATAAGATAGGCTTTGTTTGGTTCAATGCAAGGCCGCACCACGCGGCCCCGCGAAAAAGCGGCAAGCGAGCGATAGAATTCAGGCCGCCTCGCCCTTCTGGGAATCGGCATACGCCGAGAAGACCCGCGCAAGTTGTCCGGCCGGAGCCTGCAGAACGCCGGCCACCTTGGTCGCCGGGGCTTGGATGAGCCCCAGGATCTTGGCGCGCAGGCTGTCCAGGGACGGCAGCTCGGAGAGCGCCTTGATGCCGTCGGCATTCAGAACCTGATTGCCGAGGGCACCGCCCAACAGAACGAACTTGTCATTGGTCTTGGCGAAGTCGACGGCAACCTTGGCGGCGGCGACCGGGTCTTGCGACCAAGCCAGCGCCGTGGGCCCCTTCATCAGGGGCGCGATACCGTCGAACCGGGTTCCTTCGAGAGCAAGAAGGGCCAGACGATTCTTCGCAACCTTGAAGCTCACGCCCGCCTCGCGCATCTTGCGGCGCAGAACGGTCACATCCGCCACCGTCATCCCCTTGTTCTGGGTGACGACGACCATGGACGTGTCCGCGAACACCGCAGACAGCTCAGCGACGAATTCACGCTTCTCTATGCGATCCACATCCGTCTCCAACTTGATGGACAGCTTGGCGTTGCCGCCGCCCTGCCCAGGTTACCCAAGCAACCGGGACCATCCCGGCCGCTTTCGCCTGTCCTTTGTCAGAACCACCAAAACCTCGCCGCGAAGCGAAACATTGGCACCCCTCTACCGCGTGCGGGCGAACCCATTAAACCCGAAGGTGCATACGGTCTTGGACAGGTCGGGAGCCTCGCGGCCCCCTGCCCGTTCCGGCCCATGGGCCGGAACGTATCCTCAACCTCCGTCAGGCGACGGAGGAAACATCCACATGCACGCCGGGCCCCATGGTGGAAGAGAGCGCAACCTTCTGCAGGTAGGTCCCCTTCGCGCCCGTCGGCTTCGCCTTCTGGACAGCGTCGATCAGCGCCTTGGCGTTCTCGACCAGCTTGTCGGCCTCGAAGCTCGCCTTGCCGATGCCGGCATGGATGATACCGGCCTTCTCGGCGCGGAACTCAACCTGACCGGACTTGGCGGCGGTGATGGCGCCCTTCACATCCATGGTCACGGTGCCAAGCTTGGGGTTCGGCATCAGGCCGCGCGGGCCCAAGATCTTACCCAGCTTACCGACCACGCCCATCATGTCCGGGGTGGCGATGCAGCGGTCGAACTGGATGTCGCCAGCCTGCACCTTCTCAGCCAGATCGTCGGCACCCACCACGTCCGCGCCAGCGGCCTGGGCTTCCTCGGCCTTGGCGCCGCGAGCGAACACGCCCACGCGCAGGGTCTTGCCCGTGCCGTTCGGCAGCGAGATCAGGCCACGCACCATCTGGTCGGCATGGCGGGGATCGATGCCAAGATTGAGCGAGATCTCGATGGTCTCGTCGAACTTGGCGGTGGCGTTCTTCTTGGCCAGCGCCACGGCGTCGGTCAGGGCGTAGAGCTTGTTACGCTCAACGGTCGCGCGGGCGGCGTTCAGACGCTTGTCATGTGCCATCTTATCAGCCCTCCACCACGGTCAGGCCCATGGAGCGGGCGGACCCCGCCAGCATGCGCACGGCACCGTCAACATCGTTCGCGTTCATGTCCTTCATCTTGGTCGCGGCGATCTCGCGCAGCTGCGCGATGGTCACCTTGCCCACGGCCGCGCCCTTGCCCGGGGTCGTGGTACCCTTGTCGATTCCCGCCGCCTTCTTCAGGAAATAGGTGTTGGGCGGGGTCTTCATGATGAAGGAGAAAGTGCGGTCGGCAAACGCGGTGATCACCACCGGCACCGGCATGCCCGGCTCCATCTGCTGCGTGGCCGCGTTGAATTCCTTCACGAACTGCATGATGTTCAGACCGCGCTGGCCGAGCGCGGGACCCACCGGCGGCGAGGGATTCGCCTTGCCCGCGGGGATCTGCAGCTTGATATAGCCGACAATCTTCTTCGCCATTTCTGGCTCCTTTCATCCCATGAACAGCCGGAACATCCGACCGTCATTGGACCGCGGTTCTGGCGGCCGGGCACACCTGTCCCCTGCCTCCCGCGTTCCGAGGGGCGGAGCCTTAGCTCAACCCCCGGCTCCTGTCTAGCGCCTCTTGAAATTTTCCACTTAGATACAAGCCATGCAAAAACACACCGCCCTCATCGTCGTCGATCTCCAACCCGATTTCTGCCCCGGCGGGGCGCTCGCCGTGCCGGATGGGGACAGCATCGTGCCCTTGGTCAACGAGCTCGGCCAGTCTTTCGAGACCGTGGTGCTGACGCAGGACTGGCACCCGGCGGCGCATGTCTCTTTCGCGGCCAATCATCCCGGCAAGGCGCCGTTCGACAGCATCGACCTCCCCTATGGCCGTCAGGTTCTATGGCCCACCCATTGCGTGATGGACAGCCCCGGCGCCGCGCTGCATCCGGGGCTGAATATCCCCCATGCCAGCCTGATCATCCGCAAGGGCAGCCACAAGGACGTGGACAGCTATTCCGCCTTTCTGGAAGCCGACCGCGCCACCCGCACTGGACTGGATGGCTACCTCGCCTCACGCGGGATCACCGACTTATATATATGCGGCCTCGCGCTGGATTTTTGCGTGGCCTGGACGGCGGAGGATGCAAGGCGATTTGGCTTCGCCGCCGCCATCATCGAGGATGCGGCCCGCGCCATCAATCTCGACGGCTCCCTTGCCGCCGCCTGGACGGGGCTGGAAAAAGCCGGGGTCAGACGGCTGCACAGCTCAGATATTTTCAGCCATGCTTGACCATGTCTCATTGAGGGTGGCCGATTTCCCGGCGAGCCTCGCATTCTACAAGGCGGTTTTTCCGGTCCTGGGCATCACCCTGCTCTATGGCGACAATGCAACCTACGCCGGATTCGGCGTCGCTCCGGAGGCTTTCTTCTGGATCAACGCCTCCGGAACGCCGGGAACCGGCACCCATATCGCCTTCACCACGCGCGACCGCGACACCGTCGACACATTTTACCGCACGGCCCTGGCCGCCGGGGCCAGGGATAATGGCGCTCCAGGATTGCGGCCGCATTATCACCCGGATTATTACGGCGCCTTCGTGTTCGATCCGGATGGCTATAATCTGGAGGCCGTCTGCCATGCCCCTTGAACGGGCGACAGGCGGACGAGCAATAAAAAACCCCGCTCGCGCGGGGTTCTTCGTGATAAAACAGGCGTTCAGCCCAGGCTGATCTCGGAGACCTCGGGCCCCTTGGCGCCCTGAACCACGCTCATCTTCACCGACTGACCTTCCTGCAGCGGGGAAAGACCAGCCGTTTCCAGCGCGGTGGCGTGCACGAACACGTCCTTGCCGCCGCTCTCCGGGCTGATGAAACCGAACCCCTTGGTCGCATTGTACCATTTCACCACACCGACCATTTCCACCGCCGGGCCGGAAGGCTGCTGGCGGGGCGGACGCGGGGCACGGGGACGGTCGAAACCGCCGCCGCCGAAACCGCCGCCACCGCTACGCGGCGGGGGGGCCTCACCCTCGGTCACGGAGATGACTTGATTGACCTGACGGCCCTTCTGGCCCTGGCCAACGCGAATTTGCAGGATGGAGCCCGGCGTAACCGACTGGTAACCCGCGCTTTGCAGGGAATTGGCATGCAGGAACACATCGCCCGAGCCATCGGCCATCTCAACGAAGCCGAACCCCTTTTCGGGATTGTACCACTTCACCGTGGCCTTTGCTTCCGGTGCCGAGGAGGTCGCTCCAAACCCCGAGAAAGACGGCGGGAAGGAAGGAGCGTTGCCATAAAAATTATCGTCGTCGAAACCGCGACGGCGATTCTGCCGCTGCCGGTCATTTTTGGGGGGTCGCACTATAAAAACTGTCCTCTAAAAGACTTTTCGGGGCACCGGGCACAAGCCAAGCGCGAGCAGCATAAGGCAGCCCGTGACAGCCTTCAATCCCGAAATGCAACGCTAGCACGGGCATTTTGGCCAAAATACCCGCCTTTTTCGCATACCAAGCGGCCAAGCCCTGCGTTTACGCCACAAACCGCGCATCTGCCCGGCTAATCCACCGCTTGTTCCCCGGGCGGCCAACCCGTAAGAGCCGCGCCCATGGCCTTTCCCGTCACCAATCCCAGCCTCGCCAAAGCCCTCTCCCAACGCGGCTATGCCGACCCCACCGCGGTGCAGAGTGCCGTCCTGGCCCCTGAAACCAAAGAACGGGACCTGCTGGTCTCCGCCCAGACCGGATCCGGCAAAACCGTCGCCTTCGGGCTGGCGCTGGCCGACACCGTTCTGGGCGAGAGCGAGCGCATGCCCGCCACCCAAGCGCCGCTGGTGCTGGTCATCGCCCCGACACGCGAGCTGGCCTTGCAGGTGCATGCGGAACTCACCTGGCTTTATGAATTCACCGGCGCGCGGATTCTGTCCTGCGTCGGCGGCATGGATCCCCGCCGCGAGGCCCGGCTGCTGGCGGGAGGCTGTCATTTCGTGGTCGGCACGCCGGGGCGGCTGAAGGATCATATCGAGCGTGGCAATCTGCGGCTGGACGAGCTGGAAGCCGTGGTGCTGGACGAGGCGGACGAGATGCTCGATCTCGGCTTCCGGGAAGAGCTGGAATTCATCCTCGGCGCCGCGCCGCAGAGCCGGCGCACCTTGCTGTTCTCGGCCACCATCGCGCGCGAGATCGCGGCGCTCGCGCGTACCTATCAACAGAACGCCCTGCGGATCGACACCGTGGCCGCCAACCAGCCGCACGCGGACATCGAATACCGCGCCGTGCGCGTGGCCGGGCATGAGCTGGAAGGCGCGCTGGTGAATATCCTGCGCGCGCAGGATAGCCGGGCTTTGGTATTCTGCGCCACACGCGACAATGTGCGCACCCTGCACACGAACCTGGTGGCGCGCGGCTTCACCGCCGCCGCGCTGTCTGGCGAGCTTTCCCAGGCCGAGCGCAATGCCGCCCTTTCCGCCCTGCGCGAGGGCCGCGCCCAGGTGTGCATCGCCACCGACGTGGCGGCGCGCGGGCTGGATCTGCCGGACCTCGATCTCGTCATCCATGCCGATTTGCCAACCAACAAGGCCACCTTTCTGCACCGTTCCGGCCGCACGGGGCGCGCCGGGCGCAAGGGGGTCTCGGTGCTGCTGGTAGCGCCAATGCGCCGCCGCCGGGCCGAGATGCTGCTGCGCGAGGCCAATGCCGAGGCGATCTGGGTCGATCCCCCGACGAAGGAGGATATCCGCGCCAAGGACGAGGAGCGGTTGCTAAACCATGCATTGCTGCGGGGCACGCCCAGCGAAACCACCCTGGCCCTGGCCGCCAAGCTGCTGGAACGCGCCGCGCCGGACGCGGTCGCGGCGGCCTTCGTGACCTTGGCCCAGGCCAATCTACCTGTCCCGGCGGATGTGACCATCCTTCCACCGGAACCCACCCGCCCGGCCCGCGCGCCGCGCGCGGCCAATGGCGCGCGCAAGGAAACGGGCAATGGCACATGGTTCCGGGTGGCGCTGGGGCGCAAGCAAAACGCCGATCCGCGTTGGCTGGTTCCGCTGATTTGCAAGGCGGGTGGCATCACCAAGCAGGAGATCGGCAGCATCCGCATCTTCGACCGGGAGACGAAATTCGAGATCGCCCCGCATGTTGCACAGGCATTTGCCCATGCCGCCGCCGGGCAAGGCGAGGCGCGAATCGAACCCGCCGCCCCTCCCGGCGTGGCCCGGCCGCATTATGACGGGCCAGCCAAACCCGCCTTCAAGCCAAAATCCCCGGGCGACAAGGCGCCTAATGCCAAGCCCGGCGGCAAGCTGAGCGAACAGCAGCGGCGGCGGCGCAATCAAACCAAGAAATTCTAAACGGCGCGCCGCCGCCCTCACGGGGCCGGTGCCCCTCTTTTTGAACGCGCGCAAGATTTCAAGGGGTTGGGGCGACTTTCACAAGCGCCCCACCCGCCGTGAAAATCGTAAATGATTTCAGGCTATCGACTGACCAGCCCCTTGGAGCGGCGGCTCAGTCCAAGCCGCAAAGACTTTAATATTGCCGGAGCAGCGCCACCAGCCGGCCCTGCACGCGCACGCGTTCAGCCGGAAAAATCCGCGTCTCGTAATTCACATTGGCGGGCTCCAGGGCGATAGACTGCCCCTTCCGGCGCAACCGCTTCAGCGTCACCTCGTTCTCATCGACCAGCGCCACGATGATCTGCCCGTTATCGGCATTGTCTCCACGGCGGATGATGACCGTATCCCCATTCAGAATTCCGGCCTCGATCATCGAATCGCCCTCAACCGTGAGGGCGAAATGCTCGCCCCCGCCCAGCAGGGACATCGGCACTTCGACCGTTTCCTCATTGTCGCGCAAAGCCTCGATCGGCAGGCCGGCGGCGATCTTGCCATAAAGCGGCAGGGAAATGGCGCCTGCTTCCGCCGCCTCGGCACGCAAACCCGGCAGACGGGAGGAAAAATTACCCTGGATCACATTGGGCGCGAAGCCGCGCGCCTCCGGCTGGCGGGGGCTGAGATCCTGCGGCAGTTTCGTGACCTCCAGAGCGCGGGCGCGATGCTTGTGGCGGCGCAAAAACCCCCGTTCCTCCAGCGCCGAGATCAGCCGGTGAATGCCGGATTTGGAGCGCAGATCCAGCGCCTCCTTCATCTCCTCGAAGCTGGGGCTACAACCGGTCTCGCGCAGATGTTTGTCGATGAATAACAGCAATTCATGCTGCTTGGGGGTGAGCATCGAACGTCTCCGGGAATGAAAGCCTTTGGAAAAAAGCGTAAACTCACAGATGTTCTAGTTTAGTTCTCGTTTTCGCGTCAACCCTGTCAAGCCATGCCGAGGCGCAAAATCTCGACATTTTCACCCGCTTCCGCCGCGGGAGCATGCGCGGGGCGACGAATCAGCGCCTGAGCTCCAGCCAGGGCGAGCAACATGCCGGAATCCTGCACCCGCAGCGGTGTCGCCACCCAGCCAGCACCGTCGTACACCAAATGCGCGCGGACATAATCCTCCCGCCGGTCATTCGCCTTCATGGGCACCCCCAGCCGGGCCTGCTCCAGCACGGGCCCGGCCGTCGGCACCCCACCCAGCAGATCCATGGCACCCGCCAGGAACAAAACCGCGCAAACATAGGCTGAAACCGGATTGCCGGGCAGCCCCAGCACGGGCAGCCCATCGATGGCACCGAAGATCAGCGGCTTGCCTGGACGCATGGCGATTTTCCAAAAATCCAGCGCGAATCCCTGGCACTTCAACCCGGCCAGCACCAGGTCGTGCGCGCCCACGCTGGCCCCACCAGTGGTCACCAGCAGGTCCGCGCCGCGCGCCTCGGCCGCGCCAAGCGCCACCGCATCCTCGGTGTCTCTGGCGATGGGCAGCAACAGCGCCTCACCGCCCCAGGCCGAGACAAAGGCCGCCAGCAGCCCGGCATTGGCATTGACGATGCCCCCCTCCGGCACAGGCTCACCCGGCAAGGCGATTTCATCGCCAGTGCAGAGAATCGCAATACGCGGACGGCGATGCACGCAAAGCCAGGGATGCCCCGCCGCCGCCGCCACCCCGATATCGCGCGCGGAAAGCCGCTGCCCCGCCGGTAACACCTCGTCACCGGCGACGAAATCCTGCCCGGCGCGGCGTATATGCCGCCCCGCCCCGACAGGTTCGTTCACCAGAATATCCTCGCCCTCCACCAGGGTGTTTTCCTGGATCAGCACCGCATCCGCGCCCGCCGGCAGCACACTGCCGGTGAAAATCCGCACAGCCTCACCACCGCCGACACCGCCCGCGAAAGGATGCCCCGCCGCCGCCTGCCCGGTCACCCGCAGCCTGGCCCCCGCCCGCGTGTCATCCGCGCGCACCGCATAGCCGTCCATGGCCGAGAGATTGGCTGGCGGCACGGTAAAGCGTGCCACCACGGGCTTGGCCAGCACCCGCCCATGCGCCTGGGCCAGCCCCACCATCTCCACCGGCACCGGTTTCAGCGCGGCGAGAATCCTGGCCCGCGCTTCCTCGACGCTGATCATGCCCCGGTGCTCATGGCGCTGAAAACTCTCCGCTCTTGCCACCGCTCTTGCGGGTGAGACGTACCGCCTCGATGCTCATGCACCTGTCCACGGCCTTCATCATGTCATAGATGGTCAACGCCGCCAGGCTCACCGCCGTCAACGCCTCCATCTCCACGCCAGTGCGCCCGGTGGTGCGGGCGACGGCGACAATCTCCACCGAAGCTTCCTCCACCGTGAGGCCGACCGTTACCATGTCCAGCGGCAAGGGATGGCAGAGCGGGATCAGCTCGCCGGTTTTCTTCGCGCCCATGATGCCCGCGATCCGCGCCGCCGCCAGCACGTCCCCCTTGGCGGCTTGGCCGTCGCGGATCAGAGACGCGGTTTCGGGCTTCATCATCACCCGGCCCCTGGCCTCGGCCTCGCGCGCCGTGACCGGCTTGGCCGAGACATCGACCATCCGCGCCGCGCCATCGGCCCCAATATGGGTCAGGTCGCTCAATGTCCTAGCAGCGCGCGCACGGCGGTGCTCACATCATCCTGGCGCATCAGCGATTCGCCGACCAGGAAGCCTTGCACGCAGACCTTGCGCAGCCGCTCGACATCCGCATGGGTCTTGATACCGGATTCAGAAATCAGAAACTTGTTCGGCGGGCAGAGGCTGGAGAGCGTCTCGGTGGTGGCGATGTCCGTCACCATGGTTTTCAGGTTACGGTTATTGATGCCGAGCAAGGGGGTTTGCAGCAGCAGCGCGCGCTCCAGCTCCTGTTCCTCATGCACCTCCACCAGCACGTCCATGTCCAGCGCCCGGGCAAGCCCTTCCAGCTCGCGCGCCTTGGTGTCGTCCAGCGCCGCCATGATCAGCAGGATACAATCCGCCCCCATCGCGCGGCTTTCATAGATCTGATACTCATCCAGCATGAAATCCTTGCGCAGCACGGGCAGTTCCACCGCTTCGCGCGCCGCGCGCAGATGTTCCGGCGTGCCTTGGAAATATGTCTCATCCGTCAGCACGGACAAACAGGTCGCCCCCGCCGCCTCATAGGCACGGGCCAGAGTCGAGGGGTCGAAATCCGGACGAATCAGCCCGCCGGAAGGCGAGGCTTTCTTGATCTCGGCGATCAGGCCCGCCCGATCCTCGGCCGCCTTGTCCATCAGTGCCCTGGCGAAACCGCGTGTCTTGCCCGCATCCCGCGCCTCGGCCTTCAACTCGTCCAGCGGTTTCGCGGCCTGACGCTCGGCGACCTCCGCGCGCTTATGGGCACAGATCTTCGCCAGCACGTCGTCAACCATCATGTTCATATCTGCTCTCCGGACACACTCTTCAGCCGTTCAAGAACCGCCAGAGCCGTACCTTCATCAATTGCCTTCGCCGCCTGGGACACACCCTGGGGCAATGTCTCCACCCGCCCCGCCACCACCAAAGCGGCGGCGGCGTTCAGCAGCACCGTATCACGATAAGCCCCTTTTTCTCCGCGCAGCAGGGCCAGAAGCGCGTGAGCGTTATAGCTGGCATCGCCGCCCTTCAAGGCCGCCGAGGGGGCCGAAGCCAGCCCGGCCTCCATCGCCGTGACGCTAAACACCTCGATGCGGCCCGCCTTGAGGGAGACGACATCGTTCCTTCCCTCCAGGACCAGCTCGTCCATGCCGCCGCCATGCACCACCCAGGCGGATTCGGTGCCAAGGTCGCGCAGCGTCTCCGCCACCGGGCGCAGCCAAGCAGGATCATACACCCCCATCAGCTGGCGCGTCACCCCGGCGGGATTGGCCATCGGACCGGTGAGATTGAACAATGTGCGCGTGCCCAGCTCCACCCGCACCGGTGCGGCATGACGCAGCGCCGGATGGTGGCGCGGCGCGAACAGAAACACGCATCCCACATCGCGCAAAATCCCCGAAAGCCGGTCCAGCGGCGGCTCGATCGCCACGCCCAGGGCCGCCAGCACATCGGCGGCTCCCGAACGCGAGGACAGCGCCTTGTTGCCATGCTTGGCCACCGGCACGCCGCAGGCCGCCAGCACGAAGGTGGCGGCGGTGGAGATATTGAGGCTGGCGGCACCATCCCCGCCCGTGCCGCAGACATCGATGGCGCCTTCCGGCGCCTCGATCCGCGTCATGCGCTTGCGCATGGCGGTCACGGCGCCGGTGAGTTCCGGCACCGTCTCGCCGCGCACGCGCATGGCCATCAGCATCCCGCCGATCTGCGCCGGGGTGGCCTGCCCGTCCATCACCACGCCGAAGGCATCCTCCGCCTCGGCGGCGGACAAGCTTTCACCGCGGCCCAGCCGCGCCAATACCGGTTTAAGCGAGGTACTCACGCGCCAACCGGCGCCTTTACCCCCGCCAGACGCAGGAAATTGCGGAGAATATCATGGCCATGGGACGTGGCGATGCTCTCCGGATGGAACTGCACGCCATAAATCGGCAATTCCTCATGACGCAGCCCCATGACGATGCCATCCTCCGTCCAGGCGGTGGGCACCAGGCTGGCGGGCAGGCTGGAGCGCTGCACGATGAGCGAATGATAGCGCGTGGCGGTGAACGGGTTGGGCAGCCCGGCGAACACATCCGTATTATCGTGAAAGACCGGGCTGGTCTTGCCATGCACGGGTTCAGGGGCGCGCACCACCTGCCCGCCAAAAGCCTGCCCGATGGCCTGATGCCCCAGACACACGCCGAACAAGGGGATTTTCGCCTCGGCGGCGGCCTGCACCATGGGCAGGCAGATGCCCGCCTCGTTGGGCGTGCAGGGGCCAGGCGAGAGCACCACCGCCTCCGGCGCCATGGCCAGCACGTCCCGCGTGCTCAGCGCATCGTTACGTTTCACCACGCAATCGGCGCCAAGATCGCCGAAGAACTGCACCAGATTGAAAGTGAAGCTATCGTAATTGTCGATCAGAAGAATCATCGCTCAAACCTCCGGCGCGGCGACATAACGCACCGCATCCTCGGCGGCGCGGAACAAGGCCCGCGCCTTCTGCACGCTTTCCATATATTCGGCCTCGGCGTCGGAATCGGCCACCACGCCGACCCCCGCCTGCACATACATCTTGCCGTCCTTCACCAGAGCCGTGCGCAGGGCGATGCAGGTATCCATATCGCCATTGGCGGCGAAATAGCCGATGCACCCCGCATAGAGCCCGCGCCGCGAAGGCTCCAGCTCCTCGATGATCTGCATCGCCCGCACCTTCGGGGCGCCGGAGAGCGTGCCCGCGGGAAAACCGGCAATCAGGGCGTCCAACGCCTCCAAGTCCGGTTTCAGCTTGCCCTCCACGGTCGAGGAAATATGCATCACATGCGAAAACCGTTCGATGGCGAAGCTTTCCGCCACCCGCACCGAGCCGGTTTGGGAGACACGGCCGACATCGTTGCGGCCGAGATCGAGCAGCATCAGATGCTCGGCCCTCTCCTTCGGGTCGGCCAGCAGATCCTGCTCCAGCGCCACATCTTCCTCGGTGGTGGCGCCACGCTTGCGCGTCCCCGCCAGCGGGCGGATCGTCACCGTGCCCTCGCGCAGCCGCACCAGAATCTCCGGCGAGGAACCGACGGCCTGAAAAGCCCCAAAATCCAAGAAGAACAGGAAGGGGGCGGGGTTGATTCTGCGCAAGGAGCGATACAGCGCGAAGGGCGGTAAGGAGAACGGCGCCTCGAAACGCTGGGAGGGCACGATCTGGAAGGCATCGCCCGCGCGGATATAGTTCTTGGCCGTCTCCACAACGCCCAGAAACTCGTCCTTCTCCATGTTGGAGCTTTGCTCAATCGGCGCCAGCAGCCTGCCGGTGAGCGGCGGCACTGGTTTTTCCAGCGCCTGCGCCAGAGCGTTGAGCCTGGCCTCGGCGGTGGCGTAGGCCTGGGCGGCGTCCACCCCCGCGCGCGGATAGACCGGGGCGGCCAGCGTGATCTCATCCGTCACGCCGTCGAACACGATCAGCAGGCCGGGACGGGTGAGAATGGCCTCGGGAATGCCGAGCACATCCGGCTTTAACGCCGGCAGCTCCTCCATCAACCGCACCATGTCGTAGCCAAGATAGCCATGCAGCCCGCCAATGCCCGGCGGCAGCCCTTCCGGCACTTCAAGGCGCGTCTCGGCGATCAGGCCACGAAGATTTTTCAACGGCGCTTCCAGCACCTGGGTAAACGCCTCCGGCGCTTGCGCGGCGTCGCGGTTTACCGAGACCACGCCATGCTCGCATTTCCACACCAAGTCCGGCGCCATGCCGATGAAGGAATAGCGCCCGCGCGCCGCGCCGCCTTCCACGCTTTCCAGCAGGAAGGAATAAGGCTGGCCATGCGCCACCTTCAGGAAGGCGGCGACGGGGGTAAGCAAATCCGCGATCCCGTGACGCCAGACCAGCGCGCCACGGCCCTGATCATAGGCGGCGCGGAAAGTCTCGAAACGGTCTGGCGAAACGGCGTTCATATCATCCTGCTTACTGATAGAGTTGCGAAAATAGTTTCTGGTTCACTGTCACCTTGTCACGTGCCTGAAGCCCGGCCAGGAAACTCCCGCCCAGATCATCCTGCAAGGATTTATTGAGATTCTCCCGCAGCCGCGCATAGCCGGCCGGGTCGCTCTGCGGGGTCGGCTCCTGCACCTGGGTCAACACCGCCACGGTAAAGCTCGTGCTGTTATTGAGCATCGTCGCCTCACCCTGTTTCAAGCTGAACAGCACCGGCACCAATTGCGACGGTTCGCCCTGCGGCTGCGCCCCGCTGGTATAAGGCGGGCTTTGCGTGACGCTCAACCCATCCGCCGCCGCCGCCATATTCAGATTCGCACCGCTATTGACCGCATGCATCAGGTCGGCGGCCTTCACCTCGGCCTCGCGTTTTTGCTGCTGGCGTGTCCAGACCGCAAGCACATGCGCCCTGGCCTGGGCGAAAGGCGTCACCGCCGGGGCGGTCACATCCTGGACGGCCAGCGCGTAATAGCTGCCATCGGGCCCGCTCTGCAGTTTCGGCGCCTGACCTTTCGACGCCGCGAAAGCAGCCTTGACGATGGCGCTCTTCAACGCGTTCCCGCCGGGAATCGGCGCGGCGGCGCCATCCGGCGCATTGCCGTCGGCATCCAGCGTGCCTTCCACCGCAACCAGCCCGAGATTGCCAGGAAGCTGATTCAGCGGCGTCTGCCCGGCCAGCGCGTCCTGCAGCGCATCCAGATTTTTCGCCACCGCCGCCTGGGCCATCTGCAACTGCAATTGTCCCGTCACCTGCGTGGTGAGCTGCGCCTTGTCGGGGCCGCTCTGGCCGGTGGCGGTCACCTTGAACACATACATGCCCAGGCTGCCCGCGATCGGCCCCACCACCTCTCCCTTCTGGGCGGAAAACACCGCCTGCGCCAAGGAGGCTGAGGGAATCTGATCCTGCTGCATCTTGCTCAACGGCACCGGCGTGGCGTGATATTGCTTGGCCAGGGCCTGCATCCTGTCCCAGCTCGCCCCTTTCTGCCAGGCCGCCATGAGCTGCGAGGCATCGGCCAGATCCTCCACCGACAGCACCTCGGCGCTGCGCACCGGCACGCTGGGGCTGGTGGCCTCGGCACGCGCCACGGCGGCGTCGATCTGCGCCTGTGGCACGGTTTCATCTGGCGCCAGCAAAGCCGGCGACAAGATCACCACCTGCACCTTGCGATATTCCGGCGCGGTGAAATCCCCCTGATGGTTCAACCAGTAACGGTGCAGCACCGCGTCGGCGGGCGCGGCGGGTGCCGCCTGGGCCGCCACCGGGATATTCACGAGCGAGGCCGTGCGCTGCTCATCAAGCAGGGCGAAAATCGGGTTCAGCATGGTCTTGGGCACCGCCGCCCCATTGACCAGCGGCGTGATCAATTGCCGTTCGATCACCTCGTCCTTGATCTCGTCGATGAAACTATCCTGCGAGATGCCGTTCTGCGCCAGCAACTGGGTGAACTTGGCCTTGTCGAACACGCCATTGGTCTGGAAGGCCGGGATTGTGTCCAGCACCGCGCGCACGGCGGCATCGGGCACGCCCAACCCATATTGCACGGCGGCCTGGCGCAATATTTCTTGGCGGATGGCATCCGACAACGCCTGCTGGGCAAGCTGGCGCCGCACCATCTGGTCCGGCTGGCGCCCCTGCTGCTGATACTGGTTCAGCGCGCGCTGATACGCCGCCTGCACCACGCTGATATCAACGGGCTTGCCCGCGACCGTGGCCACGGCGGTGGGACTCCCCGTCAAAGTGAAGACGTTGGAAACGCCCCAAAAGACGAAAATCACAATGAGCAGCACGAAAAAAATCCGCGCCACCCAGCTTGCCATTAAATTCCGGACCCAGACCAGCATCGTCTCTCTTTACCCAAAACCGCCGCCTCTATAGCTAGGCGGCATGAACTGGGCAATTCAGAGGCTACGGTATACCGGCCGCGCGCCATTGCGCGGCATGCTCACGGCCGGTATCCCAAATGGCTCAATACAGCCCCTGCAAGGCAGCGGCATCGAGCACCTGACGGGCGGGGGCATGGGAGATACGGGCGCGCGGCGGGCGCGCCTCGGTGGCGGGTTTGACGCCGGAAACAGCCATGGCGCGCACCATCAGCAGCGACACGGCGGCAAGGGCCAGGATGGCCAGAAAGAACAGCATCCGAAATTCTCCTCTACTGGAAACAGCCTCAATATGCTGCGCCGCAGCATCGGAATAAAAGCGGTTTTGCTGCATGGCAGCAAAACCAAATCCTCAAGCAACGTGCAATATTAATCAGAAGGGAACGCGGCATGCGGCAACTTATTGCGGGCAACTGGAAAATGTTCGGCAAGCTGGCGGATGTTCCGGCCTATGCCAGCGCGGTTCTCGCCGCCCCCACGCATGTGGATCTGCTCGTCTGCCCGCCCTTCACCCTGCTGGACCGTTTTGCCGCGGCCCTGAAAGGCAGCCAGGTGGCGCTGGGTGGGCAGGATTGCCACGCCAATCCGCAAGGCGCACATACAGGCGACATCGCCGCGCCAATGCTGGCCGAGGTCGGCGCGCGCTATGTGATTCTGGGCCATTCCGAACGGCGCAACGACCATGGCGAGGCCAATGCCGTGATTCGCGCCAAGACGGAGGCGGCCATGGCGGCCGGGCTCATCCCCATTGTCTGCGTGGGCGAAACCGAGGCCGAGCGCGAAGCCGGCGAAGCCATGCAAGTGGTGCGCAGCCAACTTCAGCACTCCCTGCCCGCCGGATTCGCGGGCGTCGCGGCCTATGAGCCGGTCTGGGCCATCGGCACCGGGCGCACCCCCACGGAAACCGATATAACCGCCATGCATGCCGACATCCGCGCCGCCCTGCTGGCGCAGCTCGGGGAGGCGGGCGCGAAAATCCAGATTCTCTATGGCGGTTCGGTGAAACCCGGCAATGCCGCCAGCCTGCTCGCTTTGCCCGAGGTCGGCGGCGCGCTGGTCGGCGGCGCCAGCCTGAAGGCGGAGGATTTTCTGGCCATCGCCAATGCGGCACCGCGCGGTTGAACTATCCGCGCCCAGGCTCTAGAAGCGCGCCTGATTTTATTTTCCGGATTTTTCGATGATCAAGGTTCTTCTCGTGCTGCATGTGTTCGTCACCGTGGCGCTGATCGGTGTTGTGCTGATCCAGCGCAGCGAGGGCGGCGGTCTGGGTCTTGGCGGTGGCCAGGGCATGGGCAACTTCATGACCGGGCGCGGCACGGCGAACCTGCTCACCCGCACCACCGCCATTCTGGGCACGGCCTTCTTCGTGCTCTCCCTGGCGCTGGCACTGCTCTACAAGGGCAGCACCACCAGCGGCAACGCGGCGATCCTGAACGGCCCGGCCCCGGCATCCCCCTCGGCGCCAGCCCCCAGCGGCACACCGGCGGCCCCCGCCACGGCCCCCGCCGCCAACACGCCCGCCGTGCCTTCGCCCTCCTCCTTGCCGCAAACCCCGGCCGACGCCGTGCCCGCGCCGGCTACCCCCGCGTCTGGCAAGGCGCAGTAATACCGCGCGGCCCTCTTCTCTCCCTTGGCGCGACTCATGTAAGGTTGGATTCCATGACGCGGTTCGTTTTCATCACCGGCGGCGTGGTTTCGTCCCTCGGTAAGGGCATTGCCTCGGCGGCCCTCGGTTCCCTGCTGCAAGCCAGGGGTTATTCGGTCCGGCTGCGCAAGCTGGACCCCTATCTCAATGTCGATCCGGGCACGATGAGTCCCTACCAGCATGGTGAGGTGTTCGTGACCGACGACGGGGCGGAGACCGACCTGGATCTCGGCCATTATGAGCGCTTCACCGGCGTGCACGCCAACAAGGCGGACAATGCCACCACCGGCAAGATCTACTCCGAGGTCATCGCCAAGGAGCGCCGGGGCGATTATTTGGGCGCCACCGTCCAGGTCATTCCGCACATCACCGACGCCATCAAGGAAACCATCCTCAACCAGACGGATGGGCTAGATTTCGTACTGGTCGAGATCGGCGGCACGGTGGGCGACATCGAATCCTTGCCCTTCCTGGAGGCCATCCGCCAGCTTGGCAACGAGCTGACCCCGGCGCAGGCAATGTTCGTGCACCTGACCCTGGTGCCCTATATTCCCTCCGCCGGCGAGCTGAAGACCAAGCCGACCCAGCATTCGGTGAAGGAGCTGCAAAATGTCGGCATCCAGCCGCACATGCTGATTTGCCGCTGCGACCGTCCGATTCCGGAAAATGAACGTCGCAAGATCGCCAGTTTCTGCAATGTCCGCCCGGAAGCCGTGGTGCCCGCCCTGGATGTGGACACGATCTACACCGTGCCCATTTCCTACCATGAGGCCGGAATGGACCGGGAGGTGCTGCGCCATTTCGGCCTGCCCTTCGAAACCGAGCCCAACCTCTCGCGCTGGCGCGACATCATCGAGACCGTGCGCTTCCCCGAGGGGGAGGTGCGAATCGCGGTGGTGGGCAAATACACCAACCTGCTGGACAGCTATAAGTCCCTCGCCGAGGCGCTGGCCCATGGCGGCATCGCCAATAAGGTGAAGGTGAAGCTGGACTGGATGGATGCCGAGATCTTCGAGCAGCCGGACGCCGTGGAACAGCTGGAAGGCGTGCACGGCATCCTGGTACCGGGCGGCTTCGGAGAGCGCGGCAGCCAGGGCAAGATCGAGGCGGTGCGCTTTGCCCGCGAGCATAAGGTGCCGTTCCTTGGCATCTGTTTTGGCATGCAGATGGCCGTGATCGAATGCGCGCGCAATCTGGCGGGTATGGAGAGCGCCTCCTCCACCGAGTTCGGCCCCTGCGAAACCCCCATTGTCGGGCTGATGACCGAATGGGCGCGCGATAACGAGATCGAACGCCGCCGCGCGGACGGCGATCTGGGCGGCACGATGCGCCTGGGCGCCTTCCCGGCCATGCTCGCCCAAGGCTCGCTGGTGCGCGAGGTTTACAACGGCGCCGCCAATATCGAGGAGCGCCACCGGCACCGTTACGAGGTGAATATCCATTATCGCGACCAGCTTGAGGCGAAGGGGCTGCGCTTCTCCGGCCTTTCACCCGATGGGGTGCTGCCGGAAATCGTCGAATATCCCAGCCATCCCTGGTTCATCGGCGTGCAATATCATCCCGAGCTGAAATCCAAGCCCTTCGCGCCGCACCCGCTCTTCCGGGGGTTCATCGCGGCGGCGGTCAAACAGTCTCGGATGGTCTGAGACCTTCTCCACATGCCGCCTTTTCCGGGACAGGCGGCCAGTTCACGCAAGGCACGGAGGCGTTTCGGATATCCGGCTCTATTCCGCCGAATAGACCGAAACCCCCTCCGCCTTCAGCCCCGCCTCGTACTGGCGCGCATAGCGCTTGGCGAGCACGGCGCAGACCATGAGCTGCATCTGATGAAAAATGATAAGCGGCAGCACGATCAGCCCCACCGTGGAGGCGCTGAACAGCACGTTCGCCATCGGCACGCCCGTCGCCGCGCTTTTCTTGGAGCCGCAGAACACGATGGCGACCTCCTCCGGCTTGGCAAAGCCCAGCAGGCGGCTGCCAAAGGTGGTGATGAGCAGCACCAGGGCCAGCAGCACGGCATTGGCGACGACGATCTCGGCAAAACCAGACAACGGCAATTGATGCCATAGCCCGCGCATCACCGCGGCGCTGAAAGCCGTGTACACGACCAGGATAATCGAGCCACGATCAGTGATCTTCAGGATATTCCTGTTACGCGCGGCCCAATCGGCGATCCAGGGGCGCAACAGCTGACCGATGAGGAAAGGCAGCAATAATTCCAGAAACACCGCCCCCACACCGCGCAACCCGTCATCGCCGCCCCCCGCCCCTTGCGTGTTGAGCAGCAGGCCCGACATGAGCGGCGTCACGATCACGCCCAGCAGGGTCGAGAATGTGGCCGAACAAATCGCCGCCGGTACATTGCCATGCGCGATCGAGGTGAAGGCGATCGAAGATTGCACGGTGGAGGGCAGCAGCGAGATATAGAGCAGCCCCACCATCACGGCCGGGCTGATGAGATGCGGGAACAAGCCCCGGAACCCGAAGGCCAGGGCCGGAAAAATCACGAACGTGCTGAACAGGATGGTCAGATGCAGCCGCCAATGGGCCAGCCCCGAAATGACGGCCTCCCGCGACAGCCGCGCCCCCTGCATGAAGAACATCGCGGCGATGGCCAACGTCGTCAGATGGCTGAAAATAACGGCCCCGATGCCATGGCAAGGAACGATCGAGGCGACAATCACCGTCGCCACGATGGCCAAGGTAAAGCCATCAGGGAGAAACTGCATGATTTTCTTCATATGGGCCTCATAGACGCCCGGCTTGGCTCAACGAAAGCATGGCGATGGCGCCAAGGGGCGAAAAGCCCGGGCAGCAGCCATGCGCCCCATGCCCGGCTTGGCCCTCCCCCCCCCCCTCACCCGAGATTTTTCCGGGTGAAATCCAGATGGCGCGTCTCCTCGCCAAACCTCACCACCGCCTCGCGCGGCGCGCTCTCGGCCAGTATCGCCCCCCGCCGGATCACATAAAGCCGCTCCGCGCGCAAGCGGATCGCCTCCATCTCGTCCTCGGCCTGCAATATCACCAGATCCGCGCGGCAGCCTGGTTCCAACCCGTAGCCTTCGAGGGCCATGATCCGGGCGGGCACCTCGGTCACCGCGCCGAAACAGGCGTCGATCTCCTTCAGCCCGGTCAATTGCCCCACATGCAGCCCCATTCCGGCCACCTCCAGCATGTCGTGGCTGCCCAGGCTGTACCACGGGTCCATCACGCAATCATGGCCGAACCCCACGGGCACACCCGCCTGCATCAGCTCCTTCACCCGGGTCATGCCCCGCCGCTTCGGGTAGGTATCGTTCCGTCCTTGCAGGGTGATGTTGATCAGCGGATTGGCGATGGCGGCGATTCCCGCCTCGGCCATCAACGGAATGAGCTTCGTGACGTAATAATTATCCATCGAGTGCATTGAAGTGAGATGCGAGCCCGCCACCCGCCCAGCCATGCCATGACGCCGCGTTTCCGCCGTGAGCGTCTCAATATGGCGCGAGAGCGGATCGTCCGTCTCGTCGCAATGCATGTCCACCAACCGCCCCTCATCGGCGGCGATCCGCATCAATGCCTGCACCGAGAGCCGGCCATCCTCCATGGTGCGCTCGAAATGAGGAATGCCACCCACGACATCGAGCCCCATTTTCAACGCCTTGCGGAGATTTTCCTCAGATTTTCCATAGCGGTAGAACCCGTCTTGCGGAAACGCCACCAATTGCAGATCGATCCAGGGGGCGATGTCGCGCTTGAGCTGTACCAGGGCCTCCACCGCCAGCAGCCGGTCGTCGCACACATCCACATGGGAGCGTATGGCCAGCGTGCCGCGCGCGGCGGACCAATAGCAAAGCTTCCTGGCGCGCTCGTAAATCGCCTCCTGGGTGAGATGCGGTTTCAGCTCGCCCCAGAGGGCAATGCCTTCCAGCAACGTGCCGGAGGCATTCAGGCGCGGCAAGCCGAGCGACAGGGTGGAATCCATATGCACATGCGAATCGACGAAGGGCGGGCAAACCAGCCGGCCCGTGGCGTCGATCTCCCGTGCCGCCTGCCCTTGCAATGCCGCCCCCACCGCCGCGATCCGCCCCTGGCGCACCGCGATATCCACCCCCTTGCGCCCACCGGGCAGATTCGCGTTGCGGATGAACAGATCGTACATGGACTTCGCCTCAACTACCGGAAACCTCGCGCCAGCATGGCCTCCGGCTTGTTGCCGCGCAAGCGGCCTGCGACTACATGTTGCATATGCGCCGCGCCCTTTTTTTGCTCCCCGCCCTCGCCCTGGCCTCCTGCGCCCCGCTGGGCCGCCAGACATTCGCCCCCAACCCCGTGGGAGCGGACACGCAAAGCATCGCGGCGGCGGATGCCTTCAAGAACCGCATTCCCCTGGTCTCCATCCTGCCCGATACGCGGGATTTCCAGGCGCCGCTGAAAAGCGCCGTGAAGCAGGCCTTGGCCATCAAGCCGGACGCCAGCTTCGAGGTGATGGCCGAAGCCCCCGCCACCGGCAATCCCGATGCCGACGCCAAGACCCTCGCCGGCCTCGCGCCACAGGCCAAAGCCATCGCCAAATCCATCATCGCCGATGGCGTACCCGCCACACGTGTGAGTTCCGGCGCCAAGACCGCTGGGTTGGACGCGGTTATTCTCGTCTATGTGAAATGATCCTCGCGCCGCCCTTCCTGATGCCGGCCCTGCGCAGGCTGGACCCCGAACGCGCCCATACTCTTTCGCTCCTGGCCTTGCGCTGGGGGCTGGCCGGCCGGGACACACGGCCGGATGCGCCCATTCTCTCCACCCAGGCCTTTGGCCGATCTCTCAGCAACCCCATCGGCCTCGCCGCCGGGTTCGACAAGAATGCCCAGGCCGTCACCGCCCTGGGGCGGCTGGGCTTTGGCTTCGTGGAAGCGGGCACCGTCACACCGCGCCCGCAACCGGGCAACCCGCGCCCACGCCTGTTCCGCCTCACCGAGGACAAGGCGGTGATCAACCGCATGGGCTTCAACAATGCCGGTCTGGAGGCCTACATCGCCAATCTCAGGCAGGTCGACCGCAGCGCCCTGGTGCTGGGGGCGAATGTCGGCATCAACAAGGAAGGCGCCGATCCGGAACGCGATTACCCCGCCCTGGTCACGGCGGTCGCCCCTCATGCCGACTATATCACCATCAACATCTCCTCACCCAACACACCGGGCCTGCGGGATCTTCAATCCGAACAGCGCCTCGCCGCGATCCTCGAAGGCATCGCCAGCCCTAAGCCGGTCTATGTGAAAATCGCGCCGGATCTTTCGGAAGAGGGGCTGGAGGCGGTGATCGCGACCGCCATGCGGCACAATGTCGCCGGGCTGATCGTCTCCAACACCACCATCGCCCGGCCGGACAGCCTGAAAAGCCCGCTTAAGCGCGAAACCGGCGGGCTGTCCGGCGCGCCCTTGTTCGCCCCCTCCACCGCCATGTTGGCGCGAGCCTATAAGCTCGCGGGCAAACATCTGGCCTTCATCGGCGCGGGGGGCGTGTTCACGGCGGAAGACGCCTTGGCCAAGCTGCTGGCCGGCGCCTCTCTGGTGCAGATCTATTCCGGTTTCGCTTATCAGGGCCCCGCGATGCTGCCGAAGCTGAAGGCCGGGCTGGCCGGGCTGCTGCGCCAGCGCGGCTTCTCCAGCGTCTCCGAAGCGGTGGGAGCGGGTTTATGAGCGGTTTCGGCGCGCTGGCACGGCATTATGACGGGTTCATCGTCGATCTCTGGGGGGTGGTGCATGATGGCTTCACCCCCTATCCCGGCGTGCTGGATTGCCTGGAACGGCTGCGCGAGGCCGGAAAACGGGTGGTGTTTCTCTCCAACGCCCCGCGCCGTCCGCACGGCATCGCGCGCATGCTCGCCAGCATGGGGGTCACGCCAGATCTCTATGCGGGCATCATGTCCAGCGGCGAGGCGGTGCATCTGGGCCTCAAGGAACGTCCAGCGGAATTCGCCACATTGGGCAGACGGCTATATCATCTCGGCCCGCCGCGCGACCGGGACGTGTTCGACACACTGAATTACGAGGAGGCCGCGGCCCCGGAGGCCGCGGATTTCGTGCTGAATACCGGGCCAGACGATGAGCTTGGCCCTCATGACCCCGCGCTGTACCGCCCGGTTCTCTCCGCCTGCCTGCGCGCCGGGCTGAAAATGATCTGCGCCAACCCCGACCTCGAAGTGATCAAGGGTGGGGAACGCATCATCTGCGCGGGGTATCTCGCCCAGCTTTACGAGGCCGATGGCGGCCAAGTGATCCAACGCGGCAAGCCAGACGCCGCCATTTACCAGCCCACGCTGGACATGCTCGGCACCGTGCCCGCGCGCACCCTTGCCGTCGGCGATTCGCTGCGCACCGACATAGCCGGCGCCAAGGCCGCCGGCCTGGATAGCTGCTGGGTTCTCTCAGGCATCCATGCCGCGCAGCCCGCGCAAGCCCCCGCGGAGGCCGCCGCCTCCGGCCTGCATCCCGCCGCCATCCTGCCCGGCCTCTCGTGGTAGAAGGCGAAACAACGAAAAGAGAGAGGAAGATCATGAAAACAATTCTGATAACCGGCGCCACCGCCGGGTTCGGCGCCGCCTTCGCTCGGCGCTTCATCAAGGACGGCCATTGCGTTATCGCCACCGGACGGCGCACCGAGCGGCTGGGAGCCTTGAAAAAAGAACTCGGGGGCGATTTGTACATCGCGCCGCTGGACGTGACCGACAAGGACGCCATCGCCGGGTTCATCCCCTCCCTCCCATCGGCCTGGCAGCATATCGACGTGCTGGTGAACAATGCCGGGCTGGCGCTTGGCCTTGGTCCGGCCTGGGAGGCCGAACTCACCGACTGGGACACGATGGTGGCCACCAATGTCACCGGACTGATCCATATGACCCGCGCGGTCCTGCCGCAAATGGTGGAGCGCGATGACGGGCTGATCCTCAATCTCGGCTCCGTGGCCGGCGAATATCCCTACCCAGGCGGACATGTCTATGGCGGCACCAAGGCCTTCGTGCGGCAATTCTCGATGAACCTGCGCGCCGATCTGGTGGGCCGCAATATCCGCGTCACCGATATCGAGCCCGGCATGGTGGATGGCTCGGAATTCTCCCAGGTGCGCTTCGGCGGCGATGAAACCAAGGCCCGCTCGGTCTATCAAGGCACCAAATCACTGAACCCGGACGACATCGCCGAAACCGCCTCATGGCTCGTCTCCCTGCCCAAATACATGAACATCAACCGCATCGAGATGATGCCAACCTGCCAAGCCAGCGGCCCTTTCGCGGTGAAACGCGACTAGTCTGCCGAAGCCGAACGCCAGCGGCGTTGGACAGCGCCATGATGTGCAACGCCTATAGACAATTTTAAATTGTGTTAATAATCTAAAAACCACCATAGGTGGAACGATCATGGGCATCGCGCGCGTCAATTCCTTCGCATTTTCCGGGATCGAGGCACAGCGCGTCGAGATCCAGGTCCAGATTGCCTCTGGCCTGCCGGCTTTTCTCATGGTGGGACTTCCGGACAAGGCCGTGGGCGAAGCGCGGGAGCGTGTGCGCGCGGCGCTGACCTCCATGGGGCTCTCCCTGCCGCCCAAGCGGATCCTGATCAATCTCGCCCCTGCGGACATGCTGAAGGAGGGCAGCCATTTCGACCTGCCGGTGGCGCTGGCGGTGCTGGCCGCCATGGAGGTGCTGCCGGCCGAGGAACTGGCGGACTATGCCGCGCTGGGCGAGCTTTCCCTGGATGGCGGCCTGCACCCCACGGCGGGCGTGCTGCCCGCCGCCATCGCCGCCCAGGGGCGCGGTTGGGGATTGATCTGTCCGGCCGCGCAAGGGCCTGAAGCCAGTTGGGCCGGGGAGTTGAATATCCTTGCCGCCTCCGACCTGATCAGCCTGATCAATCATTTCCGGGGTACACAATTATTGAGCCCCCCGCCCCCCGGCGAGCTTGGCGCGGGCGCGTCCAGCCTGGATCTGGCGGATGTAAAAGGCATGGAAACCGCACGCCGAGCCTTGGAGATCGCCGCGGCGGGCGGGCACAACATGCTGATGATCGGCCCGCCTGGCGGCGGTAAATCCATGCTCGCCGCGCGCCTGCCCGGATTGTTGCCGGACCTCACGCCGCGCCAGGCGCTGGAGGTCAGCATGGTGCATTCCGTGGCGGGCATGCTGGCGAATGGCCGGCTTGTCACCCGCCCCCCCTTCCGCGAACCGCATTTCTCCGCCAGCCCCGCCGCCATCGCGGGGGGCGGCCTGCGCGCCCGGCCAGGAGAAATCTCCCTGGCCCATCGCGGCGTCCTGTTTCTGGATGAGATACCGGAATTCCCCCGCGCCACGCTGGAAGCCCTGCGTGCGCCGATGGAAACCGGCCAGACCACGGTGAGCCGCGCGAGCGCGCATGTCACATATCCGGCGCGCTTCCAGCTCGTGGCGGCGATGAACCCTTGCCGCTGCGGTTATCTGGGAGACGGCGCGCGTGAATGCGGCCGCGCGCCACGCTGCGGGGAAGACTACCAGAACAAGCTCTCCGGCCCGCTGCTGGATCGCATCGACCTGACGGTGGAGGTCTCCCCCCTTTCCCCCAAGGAGCTTGCCTGGGCACCGCCCGGCGACAGCAGCGCCACCGTGGCCGCCCGTGTGGCCCTGGCACGCGAGCGCGCCTTGGACCGTTTCGGGATGGATGGGCCGTCTCGCAACGCCGAAGCCCCTCCGGAGCAACTGCCCACCAGCCATGAGGCGCGCGGCTTTCTGGAGATCGCGGCGGAAAAATTACGGCTATCCGCGCGCGGGCAGATCCGTGCCTTGCGGGTTGGCCGCACCATCGCCGACCTCGCCGGGCAGAAAGAGACCCAGAAGACGCATATCGCCGAAGCGCTGAGCTATAGATACAAAATCCCCAGGCAGGCGATTCTGGAAAAATAGCCGCCCAGCAAGACGCCTCTCAGGCCGGCAGGATCGCCCGGATTTGCCGGCTGAAGGCTTCCGCCCCATGCTCCTCAACGAGTCGCTTCAGCGCGCCCACGCGCAACCGCGTCCACAGCTCCTCGTCGTGATAAAGCCGCGCGATGGCCGCCGCGAACGCGCCGGGCTTGTCGACAGGCACGGCCAGCAGCTCCTCCCCATCGCGCCAGCCCAGTTGTTCAGCCAGCAAGCTGGTAACCACGCAGGGCACCCCCATCGCCGCGGCTTCGTAGATCTTGTAAGGTGTGCCCGCTGCGAAACGTGTCGGCGCCACGAACAGCCGGGCCGTTTCATAAAGCGGCCTAGTCTCGGCGACTTCTCCCAAAAGCCGAACGGCCCCGCCCAGTTCAGCCAGCTCAAGCCCCGCCGCCAGATGCCCCGCCACGTTCAGCACCGGCGGCGTCTGCATCAGCCGGGCCAAAACGGGCTGGATATGATCCGCATAGAAATGCAGCGCATCCTCGTTTGGCGCGCCGGGTTGGTGAATGGCCCCGATGAACAGCAGCCCCTCCCGCGCGGCAAAGGCCGCCTGTGTCGGCTCCGGTACGCGCGAAGTGCCCAGCACCGCCACATTCCGCTGGCCCGCTCCGCGCAGCAACACCGCTTCCGCCTCACTCACGGCCAGGATTTTCAGCGTCTCCGGCAACCCGGCGAACTCCTCCATCAACGCTTTTGCGAAATCGAACGGCTTGCCCGCCAGCGCGGCCTGGGTCGCCTCACGCCGGCTTACCAGCGCCTCGGTATCCAAAATCACCGGCGCCCGCAGCCCGGCCTTGGCCAATGCGCCGCTCACCCGGCGTAGATTATGCGTGCGCGCCACCCAGACCAGGTCGTACAAATCCCGCCGCTCGGCCAGAAACGGCTCCAGCCCCATGAATGCACGGTCATACAGAATCTCCGCGCGTTCCGGCATATCCCCCAGCAGGCTCACCAGCTCGTAAGGCGCGCCATTGAGGGGGAAGACATGCACCTCATACCCCGCCGCATCGAGCGCGTGCACGATGTCATTGGAACGCACGAAGCCCGACCCCAGCCTGCGCAGCGGCACGGTGTCCTCCATGAACAAGAGGCGCTTGCGTCCCGGCCGGGCGCGAGCGCGCGGCAGATTCTGCTCCCCGCTCCGAGGTTGGGCGCGCAGAAACGCCTCATGCTTCGCGCGGAAAATCCGCCGCCCGCGCCGCATCAGCGCCATCGAGGCCTCCGACGTGGCGGCGCTGCCGAATTCCAGATGCTCCAGGGTCACGGCGGGGTCGTACAAAATCCGATAGCCCGCCTTGATCATCCGCGTGCAAAGATCGGCATCCTCGTAATAAGCGGGCATGAAATCCTCGTCGAACCCGCCAAGCCGTTTCACCAGATCCGCGCGGCACAGCAGGAACACCGCCGAGCCGAAATCCACCTCCCGCACGAAATTCGCCTCCGGCGCCAGCGGCGATGCCTCACGCAGATAGCCACTGGCGGTGCCGTCGCTCCAGATGATCGACCCCGCCTCCTGCAAGCGCCCATGGGTCCGCGTGATTTTACCACATACCGCGCCGGTGTCTGTCGCGTCTCGCAGCCGCCGCAACGCCGCCGCCACCGCGCCGTATCCTAGCTCCACATCGTTGTTCAGATAGAGAAGGGCCGGTGCGGCGACATGGGCCAGCGCTTGGTTGCAGGCCTTTAGAAAACCGGGATTTAACCCGTTGCGCAGCAGCACCGCGCCGCGAACATGTTGGCCGATATGGCGGGTTTCATCGACCGAGGCGTTATCCACGAAAATTAGCTGCATCGGCCCCGCGAAATTGCGCCGCAGCGAGGCCAGCCCGCGCATGGTCAGCTCAAAACGGTTATGCGCCACCATGATCACGGCCAGATCCGGCTTGCCCTTATAGGTGAAATCCAGCATCTGCCGGGCAAACAGCGCCAGATCCGCCCGTGCCTTGCGGATGAAGGCTTCGCGCGCGGGGTATTCCTCCAGCGCCTGGACCTGCGCCGGGGGGCTGTAATCCAGCCCCGCCGCCAGCCCCACCAGCCGCAAATGCGCGAAGGCATCGCGCAGCGCTCCGGAATTCAGATCGTCGCGCACGCCACGGTGCATGTCCCGGTAATAGGCCAGATCGATCTCCGCCGCCGGCTGACGCAGCTCGAAACAACCATGCTGGACGAATTGCTGATAGGCGTTGCGATACATTCCCGCCGCGATGGCGGCGGCAATGTCAGGATAACGCCGGCGATAGAAGGCTTCGGAGAATTGCGCCACGGGGTCGAAGGATTCAGGCGAGGGATTGGTAAGGTAGTGATGAATCGCGGCCACGTACCGGCCTTGCAAAATCTCCGCCTTCGCCGCCGGGTGATGCTCCACATACCAGCCCGGATCGAAATAGACCGAAGGCGGCAGCTCATCGCGGCCGGACCCTAGGCAAGCCAGGAAATGCGCATATGGTCCCGGCCCGTCGATTTCACCGTCCGTGACGCCCGAGGTCAGGGCCTGGGCGCGATAATAAGACGCATCGAACAGATAATGCCCGATCCGCCGCTCCCGCTGGCCGGATCTCAGATAATGGTCATAACGCCCGAAACAGCCATGGAGTTCGAGATTCTCCAGCGTCATGTCATCGTAAAGCTCGCCATAGAGCGCATCGTCGAACAGCCAATGCGGTGAGACGCCGCGCCAGCCATGCTGGCAATAATGATCGAACCCGCAAGCATAGCGGCCTGCCCGCACCAGTTCCGCCACATCCGGGTTGCGGCTGAGATAATAAGCCTCGTCGAACAAGGGGGATGGGCTATGGCTCAGCCGCGCGCCCACATGCAGATAATAATCCAACGCCGCCTCCGGCGGCTGCGCCGCGCACAAGGCGCGGGCATCGGCGTAATGATGCAGATACCAGCCCCGGTCGAATACCGCCCAGGCCGGTTTTACCGGGCAGTCTGGTTGCAGAAGCTCTTGAACAGGGCGGGGCATATTACCCGCATAGGTTGCAATTTGTTAATGTCAGGTCAAGCGGCTTCCGACAGAACCTTGTGGATGGCCCCGGTCAGGCGGGACAGATCTTCAGGTGAAATCGTAAAGGAAGGCGTCAGATACACAATGTCCCGGAAGGGGCGTATCCATACCCCTTCTTTCAACAATGTCTGACGCAGGGCAGGCGGGTCTTTGATGCCGTGCATCTGCACCACGCCGATAGCCCCCATCACCCGCACATCCTTCACCCCCGGCAAGTTCCGGCAGGGTTCCAGTTCACGCGCCAATTGCGTGGAAATCGCCGCCACCTGCACCAAGCGCGGCTCGGACTCGAACAGATCGAGCGAGGCATTGGCCGCCGCACAGCCCAGCGCGTGGGCCATGTAAGTGGGCCCATGCATCAAGGCCGTCATTGGGCTGTCCGAGAGAAATGTCTCGAACAGCCGGTCGGTGGCGATGGTCGCGGCCAGCGGGCTGGTGCCGCCGGTCAACGCCTTGGAGAGCGTGACGATATCCGGCATCACCCCGGCTTGCTCGAACGCGAACATCGCGCCGGTACGGCCGAATCCGGTAAAAATCTCATCGAAAATCAACGTCAGCCCATAATGGTCCGCCGCCACGCGCAAGCGTTGCAGCACCTCTGGGCCATGAAACACCATGCCACCAGCCCCCTGCACCAGCGGCTCCACGATGATCGCGGCAAGGGTTTTGTGGTGACGCTCCAGAAAGGCCTCGAACGCGGCGATGCTGGCCGCATCCTTCGGCAGCGGCACCACGGGGTTGTCCGGCAGCAACCCGGTGAACAGGCTGTGCATCCCCTCCTCCGGGTCGCAAATCGCCATCGTGCCGATTGTGTCGCCATGATAGCCGCCGGAAAATGCCAGGATCTTCGTGCGCCCGCGCACCCCCTGATTAAGCCGGGATTGCACGGCGATCTTGATCGCCACCTCCACCGCCACGGAGCCGGAATCGGTGAAGAACACCCGGTTCAAATCCCCCGGCATCAGCGCCGCCAGCCGGGTGGAGAGCCGATAGGCCGGCTCATGCGCCAGCCCGCCGAACATCACATGCGGCATGGCCTCCAACTGCGTCGCCACGGCCCGCCGGATATGCGGGTGGTTATAGCCATGACAGGCTGTCCACCAGCTTGCGATACCGTCGATCAGCTCGCGCCCATCCTCCAGGATGATGCGCGCCCCTTCCGTGCGGGCCACGGCCATCGGCAAGGGGGCCGTCCGCATCTGCGCGTAAGGCAGCCAGACATGGCGCCAGCCTTCTTCCAGCCATGACATCACGCGTGCGCCGGTTGCAGCCCCAGCTTGGAAAACAGCGCCTCGTCGTGCGGCACGGTGGCGTTCTTGGTGGTGAGCAGCTTCTCACCATGGAAAATGGAATTCGCCCCGGCCAGAAAGCAGAGGGCCTGGGCTTCGTCGGTCATTTTCTCACGTCCGGCGGAAAGACGCACATAGCTTCCGGGCATGGTGATGCGCGCGGCGGCAACCACGCGCACGAAATCGATGGGGTCGATCTTCTCGGCCTTCGCCAGCGGTGTGCCCTCCACCGCCACCAAAGCGTTGATGGGCACAGATTCCGGCGGGGTGGGCAGGCTGGCCAGCGTGGCGATCAGCCCGGCGCGATCGCTCTCATCCTCCCCCATGCCGACGATGCCGCCACAGCAGATATTGATGCCGGCATCGCGCACGGCGTCCAGCGTGTCCAGCCGGTCCTGATAGGTGCGGGTGGTGATCACCTTGCCGTAATATTCGGGTGAAGTGTCGAGATTGTGGTTGTAATAATCCAGCCCCGCATCCTTCAGTTTCCGGCTCTGGAAGGGATCGAGCATACCCAGCGTCACGCAGGTTTCCATACCCAGCGCCTTCACCCCCTCGATCATCTGGCAGACAGTGTCGAGGTCATGCTCCTTCGGGCTGCGCCAAGCCGCCCCCATGCAAAAACGCCCGGCCCCTTTTTCCTTGGCGGCGCGGGCCTCGGCCAGCACGGTCTCCACCGCCATCAGCTTCGAGGCCTTGGTGCCGGTTTCATAATCGGCGGCCTGGGGGCAATAGCCGCAATCCTCGGGGCAACCGCCGGTCTTGATGGACAGCAAGGTGGAGATCTGCACCTTCGTGGGGTCGAAATGCTCCCGATGCGCGCTCATCGCCCGGAACATCAGCTCCGGGAAAGGCAGCTCCAGCAGGGCCGCCACATCGGCACGGGTCCAGCGGGGGCGAATCTCGATATGGCTCTCAGGCACCTTGGCAAACTCCAAACGCGGCAATATCGGCCAGACTACCGCCAAGGCCGGGCGGATGGAAGGGCGACACAATCCGCCCTACATAGCGCGTCATGAATAGCTATTTCGTCACCGCCACCGGCACGGATATCGGCAAGACCTTCTGCACCGCCGGGCTGCTGCGCGCCAACCCAACCTTAAGCGCCATCAAACCCCTGCTCTCGGGCTATGAGGAGGAGCAAGCGGAAAGCTCCGATTCCGGGCAATTGCTGGCCGCCATGGGCCGGGAGGCGACCGGGGCGAATATCTCCGCCATCACGCCCTGGCGGTACAAGGCGCCGCTGTCTCCGGACATGGCGGCGGCCCGGGAAGGGCAAAGCATCGATTACGCGGCATTGCTGGGATTCTGCCGGGCAGAGCTGGCAAAGGGGCCAACGCTGATCGAAGGCGCTGGCGGAGCCGCCGTGCCGCTGACACCAACCAAGCTGACCGTGGACTGGATCGCGGATCTTGGTCTGCCGGTGCTGCTGGTCACCGGCAGTTATCTTGGCGGCATCAGCCATTGCATCACCACGGCGGAATTTTTGCTGCGGCGGCACATTTCGATCCATGCGGTTTTGCTGAATGAAAGCCCGCAAGCGCCAGTGCCGGAAGCGCAAACCCAGGCCACGCTGGAACGTTATCTGCCCTGCCGGATTTTTCCCGTGCGGCGCGACGCCGGCGCGGAGGATTTCAGGACGCTGGCATTATAGGCGGATATATACAGCGTCTTTCTGAAGTCGACGGAAAGTGGTGCCGGACCATGAAACCTTGAGCGGCCCCCTAGCCGCCAGAATACTCATGGCCGCGCCCAACCCCTTTTCGTTCCAAGACCGGCTCGATGGCGGGGGGCGAGGGCCTTGCGCTCAGCTCCTATAGGAGCCGTTAATGTCGATATAACCATGGGTTAGATCGCAGGTCCAAACCGTGGCGTGACCGTCCCCCAAGCCGACATCGACCGTGATCTCGATCTCCCGGCCTTGCATATGCTTCACAACCGGGGTTTCGTCATAGCCTGGCACAATGCCGCCGGCCTGCGCCATCCAGACGCCGCCCACGGCCACGCCGAGCTTATCCCGATCCGCCGGCTCGCCCGCCTTGCCCACGGCCATCACGATGCGCCCCCAATTGGCGTCCTCTCCCGCGATGGCGGTTTTCACCAGCGGGGAATTGGCGATGGCCATGCCGATCCGCTTGGCGGAAGCATGGCTCACCGCGCCCTCGACCTTGATGGTGACGAGCTTCTGAGCCCCCTCGCCGTCACGCACCACCATCATCGCCAGTTCGTGCAGCACTTCGTTCAAGGCACGGCGGAAATCCGCGAGCGCGCCGGGGTCTTCGGTTGGCTTATTGCCCGCCTGGCCGGTGGCGAAGAGCAGCACCGTGTCGGAGGTTGAAGTGTCGGAATCGATGGTGACGCAATTGAATGTATTCTCCACCCCCTTGGCCAGCATCGCCTGCAAGGCCGGAGCGGGAATGGCCGCGTCCGTGAAGATAAAGCTCAGCATCGTCGCCATGTCCGGCGCGATCATGCCCGACCCCTTGGCGATGCCGTTGATCCGCACCTCCACCCCGCCCAGCTTAGCGGTACGGGTGGCGCCCTTGGGGAAGGTGTCGGTCGTCAGAATGGCGCTGGCAGCCTCTGCGAAACGGTCCGCCATGAGATCCGCCTTCAGTTCCCCCATCACCGCGACAATTTTTTCAGCCGGCAAGGGTTCGCCGATCACGCCGGTGGAGGCCAGAAACACTTCGCCAGGGCCGGTGCCCAACGTGGCCGCGGCGGCCTTGGCGGTGGTTTCCACCGCGCGCGCCCCGGCCGCGCCGTTGAACACGTTGGCATTGCCCGCATTCACCACCAAGGCGCGGGCAGTGCCGCCGGGCAGCACCTGACGGCACCAGGTGACGGGCGCGCCCGGACATTGATTGCGGGTGAACACACCCGCGACCGTGGTCCCCTCGGCCAGTTCGGCCAGCAGCACGTCCGTGCGCCCCTTGTAACGGATCCCCGCCGCGGCGGTGGCCATGCGAACCCCCGCGATGGGCGGCAGCACCGGCATGGGAAGCGCCAAGGGAGAGACGGGAAGCTGGCCGGCCATGCTGGCTTGCGTCCGGTTTACTTAGCGCTGCTGGAAGACGCCGCGGCCGGCTTTTCCTGCGGCAGCGGTTTACCGTCGGCATCGAAGACCTGGATCTTCACTTGGCCGCGCACCTTGTTCAGCGTATCCTGCACCGCCTGATCGGCCAGCTTCTGGCGAATCTCCTGCTGCACGTCGGCCAGGGCCGGTGTCGGCGCGGTACGATGGCCCTCGCACAGGATCACATGCCAGCCGAACTGGGTATGCACCGGCGTCTTGGTGTACTCGCCCGTCTTCAGCGCGAAAGCGGCGTCGGCGAAGGAGGGCACCATCTCGTCCTTGGAGAACCAGCCCAACTGGCCGCCATTCTTGGCGCCGGGGTCGATGCTGTCCTTCTCGGCGAGCTTGGCGAAATCGGCGCCATTATTGAGCTGCTTGATAATGGCCTCGGCCTCGGCCTCGGTGGAGACCAGAATATGCCGGGCCTCGACCTGCTCTGGCCCCGGCTTGCCGGCATAATTCTGGTTGTAATAAGCCTGCACGGCGGTGTCGGTCACAGCCGCGACCACGGCTTTCTGCACATAGGCGTTTTCAAGCTGAACATTGGCGGCGGCCTTCATGCGCGCGGCCACGGCGGCATCCTTCTCCAGCCCCTCTTTCTGCGCGGCGATCAGCAGCGCCTTACGGTCCACCGCCTGGTTCACCAGCATCGGCAGAAGCTGGTCGGCGGGAAGCTTCTGCATCTGCGGCGGCAGATTCTGCGCGTCGGCCTGGATGTCGCTCAAATGGATCTTGATATTATTGACCGTGGCAACCACCGGGTCGGACGCCGCTGGCGAGGAAGCCTGGGTCTTGTCGGCCGACGGCGCGGTCTGCGCGAAAGCAGCCGGAGCCGCCAGGGCCAGAGAAAGAGCTAGGACGGAAAGCGTGGACAAATGGCGCATCTGTCGAACCTTATTCTGAGATGCGGCTCCTATGGGCCAAAGCCAGGCATCCGGCAAGGCTTGGCCCTTTTCCCGCCCAGGGTGTATGGGCGCGGCATGATCGTCCGTCCCCGCCCGGCCGGCCTCGGCCTGATCTTCGCCATGCGCGGCTCGATCTTGCCCGTGGTCGCCCCCAGACTCGTGGTTATCCTGCTGATTTCCGGCCTCGCGGTCTGGTTGCACCACGTCTGGCCCGGCTATTTCGGGGTGGATAGCGCCGCCCCCTTCACCCTGCTTGGCCTCGGCCTGCCCATTTTTCTCAGCTTCCGGAACAGTGCCTGCTACGACCGCTGGTGGGAAGGGCGCAAGCAGTGGGGAGCGCTGCTGGCCGAATCCCGCAATATATTAAGAAACATCCATGCGCTTTTGCCGGCGGACGATCCTCTGCGCCGTCCCGCGGCACACCGGGTGGGGGCCTTTGCCCATGCGCTGCGCGCGCATTTGCGCGGCAGCCAGGATCCCCCGCCCCGGGACTGGCTGCCCGCGGGCGGCTGGGTCAGACGCACGCATAACCGGCCCGGCACATTGCTGACCGAACTGGCCGAAATATTCGCCGGACGGCTGCGCGAAGGGCAAATCACCGACATCACCTACCGCCTGTTCTCCGACCATTTGTCGGTGATGAGCGACATCCAGGCCGCCTGCGAACGGCTGCGCGCCACCCCCATGCCCTTTGCCTATTCGCTGATGCTGCACCGCACGGTCTGGCTGTTCTGCCTGTTGCTGCCCTTTGGCTTGGTGGACACGCTGGGGCTGGGCACGCCCGTGATCACCGTCGTACTGGCCTATGCTTTCCTGGGGCTGGACGCGCTGGGCGAGGAGTTGGAGGAGCCATTCTCCACCGCCCCCAACGGATTGCCGCTGGATTCGCTGGTCCGCGCCATTGAGATCGCCGTGGCCGAGACGCTGGAAGAGCCCCTGCCCGAACCACTGCGGCCGGAGAATTTCATCCTGCCCTAAAGGCCGGATCATTTGACCCTGCCTGCCCTGGCGACTATGTCAGCCTCAGTCTCTTTACTGTAAGTGCGGATTTCGCCCCAATCATGTTTTCCAGCCTCGCCCGCGCCGTTTTCGGCTCAAGCAACGACCGCGCCCTGAAGAGCTTCAAACGCCGGGTTGCCGCCATCAACGCCCTGGAACCCCAGATGGCGGCGCTGGACGATGCGGCGCTGGCCGCCAAGACCCAGGAGTTCAAGGAGCGTTTTGCAAAAGGCGAAACCCTGGACAGCCTGCTGGAAGAAGCCTTTGCCGTTACCCGTGAGGCCGCCAAGCGCGTGATGGGCATGCGTCATTTCGACGTGCAGCTGATCGGCGGCATGGTGCTGCATGACGGACGGATCGCCGAAATGAAAACCGGCGAGGGTAAGACGCTGGTGGCGACCCTGGCTGTCTATCTCAACGCGCTCACCGGCAAGGGGGTGCATGTCGTCACCGTGAACGATTATCTTGCCACCCGCGACGCACAACAGATGGGGCAGCTCTACGGCTTTCTGGGCCTGAGCACTGGCGTGATCGTCCCCGGCGTGGAAGAGCCCGACCGCCGCGCCGCCTATGAGGCAGACATCACCTACGGCACCAACAACGAGTTCGGCTTCGACTATCTGCGCGACAACATGAAATACCGGCTGGAGGACATGGTCCAGCGGCCTTTCGCCTTCGCCATCGTGGACGAGGTGGACTCCATCCTCATCGACGAGGCCCGCACGCCGCTGATCATCTCCGGCCCCTCCGACGAGCCGACCGCCCTGTACGCCCAGGTGGACGCGGTGGTGAAGACGTTCCTGGCCAAGGGTCAGGTGGCCGAGGACGGCAAGCATGAATATTACGAGAAGGACGAAAAGGCCCGCACGGTGAACATGACCGAGCTGGGCGCCGAAACCGTGGAAGAGATGATGCAATCCGCCGGGCTGCTCACCGGCGGGCTGTACGACCGTGCCAATGTGCCGCTGGTGCATCATGTCCAGCAATCCTTGCGTGCCCGCACCTTGTTCTCCCGCGATGTGGATTACATCGTCCGCGACGGCAAGATTGTCATCATCGACGAGTTCACCGGCCGCATGCTGGAAGGCCGCCGCTATTCCGATGGCCTGCATCAGGCGCTGGAAGCCAAGGAAAACGTGGAGGTCCAGCAGGAAAACCAGACTCTGGCCTCCATCACCTTCCAGAATTATTTCCGCCTCTACCCCAAACTGGCCGGCATGACCGGCACGGCGATGACCGAGGCGGACGAGTTCGAAGAGATCTACAAGCTTTCCGCCGTCGAGATCCCCACCAACCTGCCGGTGGCACGCGACGACCAGGACGATGAGGTCTACCGCACCGCCGCCGAGAAATATGAGGCGGTGGCCAAGCTGATCCAGGAATGCCGGGAGCGCGGCCAGCCCGTGCTGGTCGGCACCACCAGCATCGAGAAGAGCGAGATCATCTCCCGCCTACTCAACGCCAAGGGCATCGAGCACAGCGTGCTGAATGCGCGCTTCCATGAGCAGGAGGCCAAGATCGTCGCCCAGGCGGGCGCGCCGGGGGCCATCACCATCGCCACCAATATGGCTGGGCGCGGCACCGACATCAAACTCGGCGGCAATTATGAGATGCGCTTGGCGCTGGAGCCCGACGCCGACCCGGCCATGCTGCGCGCCGAGATCGACGCCAACCATGGCAAGGTCAAGGAGGCGGGGGGGCTGTTCGTGATCGGCACGGAGCGCCATGAAAGCCGGCGGATCGACAACCAGTTGCGTGGCCGTTCCGGCCGTCAAGGCGACCCTGGCGCCTCGCGCTTCTTCCTGTCGCTGGAAGACGACCTCATGCGCATTTTCGGCTCTGAACGAATGGGCGGGATGCTGCAAAAGCTGGGGTTGAAGGATGGCGAGGCGATCATCCATCCCTGGATCAACAGGGCCCTGGCGAAAGCGCAGAAGAAGGTCGAGATCCGCAATTTCGACATGCGCAAGAACGTGTTGAAGTATGACGACGTGATGAACGACCAGCGCAAGGAGGTTTATGCCCAGCGTCGCGAGTTCATGAAGGCGGACAGCGTTGCCGAGGTCGTGAGCGAAATGCGCAACGACGTCATCGCCGCGATGGTGGAAAACCGCGTGCCGGAGAAAGCCTTCGCCGAGCAATGGCAGACCGCCGAGCTAACCGCCGACGCCAAGCGCGTGCTGGCGCTTGACCTGCCGGTCGAGGATTGGGCGGCGGAAGAAGGTATCGACGAGGTGCATCTGCGTGAGCGGATCGAACAGGCCGCCGCCGAGGCCACCGCCGCCAAGGCCGAGCAGTTCGGCCCGCAACTCGCCGCCTATATCGAAAAATCCGTGCTGCTCCAGACGCTTGACAGCGTCTGGAAGGAACATCTTCTGGCGCTGGATTATCTACGCCAAGGCATTGGGCTTCGCGGTTATGGCCAACGTGACCCGTTGAATGAATATAAGCGCGAGGCCTTCTCCATGTTCGCCGCGATGCTGGATGACCTGAAGGAACGCGTGACGCTGGCACTGGCGCATGTGGCGATCCAGATGCCCTCCGAACCGGAGCCTGAAACCATGCAGGAAACGCACCCCGAGCCGGGCGCGCTGCAAGGGGGACTTGCCCTGACGGAACCGACCATCCGCAATACCGACGCAACGCTGCCCGCTTATGGCGAAACCGGCGTGGACCCGGCCCGGCCGGAAACCTGGAGTGCCACGCCGCGCAACGCCCCCTGCCCCTGCGGCTCGGGCAAGAAATATAAATATTGCCACGGGAAGATGTAAATCATTTCGTTTCACAGCCTTCCCTAAGCCCAACGGTCCAACTCAAGGCTAGACATCTCTGCTTTTGCGGCGGTTTCAAACAAAAACCGGCAGAATTGAATGACATCATTCAACTGCAAGGCGGCAGGCTGGTGCCGCGCCTGCGTGACGATGCGTTTCACGCGCATGTTAGCCTCGGGTCGGGAAAATCCAGCATGATGCGAAGGCGGATTAGCCGCCGCTCAACACGTTCTCCTGAAACGATCGCAACGCAGCCGTTAAGCTGGGCTATGTCAGCGGCTTCAGTTTACGTAAGTCGAGGGTCGTGTCGCATAATAATGCCGGGTCTGGCGAGACGCCCGCCACGATCATCAACTTCGCCAACTTCATGTCACGGCCGTTATTCACCGTCACCGCGCCGGTGACCCGTCCTTCGGTCAAGCCGAACAACATATATTTGCCTCCTGCCGGATCGCCGCGCACGAGCCATTCATCCGCCTCATGTTTGCCCGCGACCTGAAAGTTGATGCCATACTGGTCGGTCCAGTACCAGGGCACCTCGAACGCTCCGCCTTCACCAGTAACCATTGCGCGCCCAGCCAATGCGCCCTGGTGAACGGCATTGGCCCAAGTTTCCTGACGTACCGCCGCCCCCAAAAAAGGCTGGAATTGCCGTGCAATATCGCCCGCGGCAAAAATTTCCTGCACTGAAGAACGGCATAATTCATCCACCAATACACCGTTATCCACCGCAAGCCCAGCTTCGCGGGCCAACCGATCATTGAGCTCCACACCAACGCCATAAAGAATCGACGAGCCAGAAACACCCCGGCCATCCGCCGCATGAAGATGGAACTGGCCGTCAGTTCCGCGCGTGGCCTCTGTCAACTCAACATTCAACTCGAACCTGACACCGTGCTGTTCATGCAGAATCCGCAAGATATTGGCGAGCGGTGGGGGCACGCCGCGCGTCATCAACCGTGACGCACGCTCCAGCACGGTTACAGCCAAGCCAAGTTGGGCGGCGCTGGATGCGGCCTCCAACCCTATGATGCCTCCGCCGACGACAAGCAGATGCCGTCCAGACACCAAGTTTTTTTGCAAGCCCTGGGCATCCCGCAACGTACGCAGAACATGCACGCCCTCGCCCAACGCATCGAGCAATGGATAGTGGCGCGCGGACGAACCTGTGGCCAGCAGCAGCTTATCGTATGACAATGTTTCACCGCTCGCCAGAACAAGGTGACGCGTTGCCGGTTCAATACGCTCAACCAAGGTCCCCAAGCGCGTCTCTATATTATGAGAGTCGTAATAATCAGCGGGGTAGATTGGACATAGACTGGTTCCAGGTGAAAGCAATACGCCTTTGGAGAGCGGTGGACGCTCATAAGGGGCATATGGCTCATCCCCAATAAGGATGACGCGTCCAGCAAACCCGGCGCCACGCATGGCGGCAACGGCGGCGGCGCCGGCGTGGCCGGCTCCGACCACGATATACACAGACTCGCTCATGCGCTCACCGGTTTCACATTGACCGAGGCCGCGCCAGCCAACCGTTCGCCGGTAGTGCGCCGTGTCGAACATACCGTGGCCCAGGCATGAGCATCCTGGTCACCGCGCCTTCTCATTTTGGTGATCGCGATGTCCGTCATCATGGCACAGCAGTCAGTTCAACAGACATATCAGGCTCCAGGGAGATTACAGGGCGAGCCCGCCGGCAACATGGCGAATGCCACGGATGCCGAGTCCACAATCCGCGTTAATCATGACGCCGCTCAGGGTACGATTATCCGTGCGCGAGGCGAGCATTACATAAGGAGCAACAAAATCTTCCGGGGCAGGGAAAAATTGCAACGGCAGAATTGCACGAATGGCCTCAGGCGAACGGGAATCCATGATCCGCATAGTCTCCTGACCAAGCGCCATGGGACCGCGCAGATCGCTGGCCATGCCGCTTGGCGCGACGGCATTCACCCGTACTTTCGGTGCCAGTTCGTAAGCAAGCTGCCGCACCACTCCCACCGCCGCATGTTTGCTGGCAGTGTAAACCGGCCCGCCGCCACCTGGGTAAAAGGCGGCATTGGAGAGGGTAAATATCATTGAACCTTCCGAGGCAATCAGCGCCGGCGCAGCGGCACGCGCACCGAGCAGATAACCTTTCACATTCACATCGAAAATTTCTCTGTAAGCCGCCTCCAGGCATTCCGGCTCCATACCAAGCAAGGACGCATTATGGTCCCAAATCCCGGCATTGCCGATAAATACATCCAGCCGGCCAAACTTCACCAGCGCCTCGTTGACGACGCGCTCATTGTCCGCATAGTTTCGCACATCACCCGCGACAGCCACCACCGCTTCCGGGAAATCCGTTTTCAGTTGCATCACTTTTTCGGGTGAGCGTTCCAACACGCAAAGCTTGGCCCCCTCGGCCACGAAACGCTCTACAATGGCGAGACCAAGGCCGGAGCCACCACCGGTAATAAAAACAACCTGTCCGGCCAGACGGCTCATGCCGCCACCCGTGCCGGCACAAGAACATAAATATTGCCATTGTCGATATTGACCTCAAAAGTAGCAAGATCGACGGTGGCGGGCTGGGTTAGTGCCTTGCCGGTCTTCAGGCAGAATTTCGCGGCATGAATCGGGCACTCCACCGTACAATCATCTTCCACATAACCATCCGATATCGATGCTTCGCCATGTGTGCAGCGATCGGCCAGCGCATAGAATTTTCCATCCTGATTGAAGACCGCGACCACCGGATCGACCTCGACCCTGCGGGCCTCGCCGGGCAACAACTCCGCCACGGCACAAACGAAAATTTTGTCCATCATTCTACTTCGCGTCAGGTTACAGGAAGATCGATATGTTGGCAGTCATCAAGACGAATTCGTCAAGTTCGAGATCGCGTCTTACGACAAGCCAACCATTGCCGTGACGTCGCAGCGTATCGTGCCGCGTACCGTAAAAAGTATGGTGATCACGCGCCTTGGCGGCACGGTGTACGATGTAATTACAAGACAGTTTCACCTCATCATTGTCTTGACCCGTGATACGGACATTAGCAATGAACCGGCGTGTCCGTGATTGCGGTTCCTCGGCCCAGGCCATGCCTGTTTCCAAACGCGCCACACGGCGCTCCAGCGTATATTTGTTGTCGTCAAAGATATAGGTGGTGGGTGGCACAATCCCGCGGCGGCGGTCGCGCGCTTGGGCTAATGTGTTCGTAGAAAGGGTATAGCGTACATCCTCCGACAGAAATTCCAGCCATTCACGGAAGCGGTGCTCATCCTGCAACGCCGCCTCCAGATACAAGAACCGCTCGACCTCATGCTGTAACTCCGGCGAGGTCTTGCACACATTAATGGGAGGATGCGTCTTGACGCTTAGGTCATCCATGGACCAGCTCCTTCTGGTATTCCTTGGTCTGACCTTCGATCTCATCCCAAGTCTCAGAGGTCATCATATCCATCCAACGTTGATAAAAACCGCGCGCCGCCGTTTCAGAAAAGGTATAGTTAGTCAGGCCCGGAATACCGTCTTTACGATATTCCTCGAACCCACGCCCCATCTGCACACAAAAATCCGTCTGCTTGGCTTTGTAGCCGCGCAACACTTTCTGCACTTCAACCCAATTTTCGGAGTCATCTTGTTCCAAGAATCCAGCGGGACCAAATGCACGGGCATGGCTAAGCTGAAGCGCCTCTTTCACTGCGCTCGGAGCGGCTTTATCGGCAATGCAAAATGCCCAGACCTCGATTTGATTTGGTCCCTTGGGATGCCAAACACGTAGGGTCTGTGTGCCGTTCAACCAGGAAAGGGTCGGAAACATGGTGTTATGACCCGCGAGGCGAAGCCCCCGCACGGAACCAAGACGGCGCTCTACTTCCGGATACGTCTCACGGAAATATTCAGAAACCTCCCCGCCAACCCACACATTCGCATCTGGTTTCTCCGTAAAAAAGAAGGCGCTGCCATGGCCGTTCTCGGAAAATTGCACGCCGCCGAGACCATTCGCCCAGGCCGGACGCTGCGTTTGGCCATCGCCCAACGGCTTGCCCTCAGACTTGTTTTCCGGCGTGGGCGTCAACACCTGAATGGCGGAGCCATGCGTGTAAGGCGCGTGATATTGGTCCGAGCAGAACTGCTCGGCGGCGAATTTCCAATTACAATCGATAACCCATTTATGGATTCCCCCAACAACTTCCGTACCATTTTCGCGACGGTCAAGGAAGCCATCCATGTACCAGGCCATATCGCCCAAATACTCTTCCAACGAAGGGGCGGTTTCATCCCAATTGCCAAAAATCAACCCCTTATAAATGGCCAAACGTGGCACCCGGATCAGGCCCCATTTTGATTTATCTAGGTTTTTTCGATACGCTTCCTGTTCCAAAGGCACAACGGCGAGCCCGCCTTCCAGGCCGTAACCCCAACCATGATAGGGACATGTGAACGCGCGGGTATTGCCGGAATCCGAGTGACAAAGCTTCATGCCACGATGGCGGCATTGATTGAGGAAAGCGGCGATGGAACCGTCTTTCTGCCTAATTACGATAACAGGATCTTCTCCCATATAGGTCGTAAAGAAATCACCAGCCTTGGGCATCTGTGATTCATGCGCCAGAAACAGCCAGGACCTGCCAAAGATACGTTCCAGTTCCAGATCATAGATCTCCTGGTCGGCATAAATCGCAGGCTTCAATGTCCCGTTATGGATATCAACGAACCGCCTGACATTGAGCTTGTCATCCATATGCTTTTTCCTCCACAAACCGGCCGTCTATTCTGGGAGCGGCCATGATCGAAGAGTTTCGTATCAATTGAACATGGTGAAGTGAAATATTTTGCAGCTTGTTCAGAAATAGATTTTACGTCTAATTTTCCGCATGGAACTTCGCCATCTCCGCTATTTCATCGCCGTCGCCGAGGAGCTAAGCTTTACGCGTGCCGCACAACGCCTGAATACCGCCCAACCATCGCTCAGCCAGCAGATCCAAGATTTGGAACGCGAAGTCGGCACACCGCTGCTCACCCGGACCAAACGCAATGTGGCGCTGACCGTGGCAGGACATGCTTTTCTAGACGCGGCACGCCTTACCTTGGCTCAAGCCCATAACGCCGTGGCCAATGCGCGGCGAGCCGCTGATCTGGAAGGGCATAAATTGACGGTTGGTTTCGTTCCGGCTGCTGAAATTAAGATATTTCCCGGCGTCCTCACGCTTCTGCGCGAGAGCTTTCCAAACCTGAACCTGCAACTACAGGCGCTTACCTCTCTGGAACAGCGCGTGGCACTGATACGCGGCGACATCGATATTGCCTTCATGCGCCAGCCCCTCAATGAGCCAGGACTGATGACAAAAACCGTACTCTCCGAGCAGGTTGTCGCCGTGCTGCCTGCCGACCACCCCTTGGCCAGCCAAGAAGAAATAAATCTTCATGAGCTTGCCTCAACACCTTTTTTGGAAATTTCTCCCCTGCATGGAGGACAGTTATTCGACACCATTCACGAGCATTTACGGGAAACAGGCTTGACGCTGAAAACTGTCCAGCAAGTGAAGAACGTTCTTACCTTATTTACCCTGATTGGGCTCGGGGTCGGATTCTCACTGATGCCCGATTATGCAGAGAGCCTGCTGTTTCGAAACGTCACCACAAGACGGCTAACGGGCAAGCCGATCGAGGTTGATCTCATCATGGCTTGGCGCGAGGACAATCAATCTTCCGAGGCTGCGCAGTTTTGTTCGTTGGTGAACTCATTCGCGACGAGTTATAATCGGTCCTGACCCGAAACGTGGCAACGGGCAATCGGCTGAAGCACCGCCTCACCGTCGCGACTCCGCAGTGGAACCGGCCCATCATTCCGACTATGGATCACAATATCGCTTTATCGACTATCAGGTCGAAACCTTAAAACCTGTTGCCCTTATCGCGATAAGTGGCAAGCGAAATCGCTCCGGCGACTCAAGGGTCGAGCCACTCTTCAGTCAAATGATCTGGCCGGTCACGTGGCAAACCCACTGGCAAACCGAAAACGCCGTCGCTGGATGCATCGACAGATTTCCATAATCCCGTCAGGCGATATTCACCCGCACTCCATCGCATTCGAGCGATGGACACGTGAAGCGAGCCAATCGTTCTCCACCAAATCAGGAAAAATCCACGATCAGCGCGCTTTACGATGTTGGCATCGGCGCGCCGCAATCGTGGCGCGCTATCAAGGACACCATCCTGTCGGTTATGACCGATCAGGAACAATCAGGCCGCGCTGAGTTTACGCGCCATCGCGGCCAGACGGATGGAAGCGTTGCTCGCGCCATAACCCTGATAACCATGACGCTCCACGAATTCAAAAAAGAACCGTTCCGCGAAATGCGGCAGATAGGCATGGAAAAAATCCCCGCCCGTATCATGATCGTAAAGAATGCCGTGGCGGCGCATCTCACGTAATTGAACATCGTCCAGCGCAAAACGGGCTTCCAGATCTTCATAATAATTCATCGGAATCGAAACCGGCGCCAGCCCCGCCTGTGCCGCCCGCGCGGTGGCAGCCTGCAAATCCGGTATCGCCACGGCGATGTGATGCACCCCCGCCCCCGCCCCGGCCGCCACGAAACGCGCGGTCTCGGTGGCGGGGCTTTCCGAGATATTCAACGGAATCCTCACGCTGCCCGAGGCATTCTCCATGGCGCGCGAACGCACCAGCCCGAAACGGTCGGCATAGTCTATCGCTGGTTCCGGCGCCAGATCAAACAAAGTCCGATAAAATAAAATGAAGCGGTCCATGGAGCCTGGATTGAGGGCTTGGGCGACATGATCGATTCTTGGTGTAACACCCGCCTCCGCCTGCACCGGCCCGGCCAGATCGAAATCCTTGCCCCACATCTGACGGGATGCCGCTTCGTCCACAAGATAGAGCAATGTGCCATCCGGTTCCCGCACGGCGGGAATGCGATGCTCCCCCGGGCCAGTGCGTTCCGCCCAGGTGGGACAAAGCAGCGCCTGGGCACGCGCCAGGGTGCGGGGCACGTCATCCACCTTCAAAGCCAGCGCGCAGACCGACGGACCATGCAGTACGAAATGCTCGGAGGCGGCACTGTCGGGTTCCGCGTTCAGTACGATATTCACCTCGCCCAGCCGGTATAAGGTCACCGCCTTGGAGCGGTGCTTCCCGGCTTGAACAAACCCCATCGCCATCAGATATTGCCCCAGCGCCAAGCCGGTGGGGGCATCCACCGCGAATTCCACGAACTCCACCCCGCCCAGTTCCGGCGGCTTGGGCAGCTCCACGCGCCCGGCCTCAGCCTCCACCCAGATCAGCGAACGCAACCCGTCCAGCGCCGTGGGCCGGGTGGGGCCGGCGCGGAAATTATCGTTGAAGATTTCCAGGCTCAAGGGGCCAGTATAGCCAGCCTCCAGCACGGCACGGGTAAAACCGACCACGTCAAAATCGCCCTGGCCTGGGAAATTCCTGTAATGACGGCTCCAGGACAACACATCCAGCGACAGCTTGGGCGCATCGGCCAATTGAACGAAAAAAATCTTTTCGCTTGGCACATACTCAATCCCCGCCAACGAATCCCCCAGCGCAAGCGTGTGAAAACTATCCAGCGCCAACCCAAGGGAAGGCAGACTGACGCGCTGCACCAACTCCCATGCCTGACGCCAGAATTTCACATGCGTGCCCCAGGCCAGCGCCTCATAGGCAATGCGCACATCGCGCCGGGCCGCCCGCCTGGCCAGCTCGGCCAGTTCGACCGTCAATTGTGCCGGGTTACCCTGCGCGTGCGGCTGCACATTGCTGCACAGCAACAGCAGATCCGTGCCCAGCTCCGCCATGACATCGAATTTACGTTCCGCACGCTCAAGATTGCGCTGGAACTGCGCCGGACCAAGCCCTTCGAAATCACGGAATGGCTGAAACATGAAGATCCGCAACCCAAGATCGTCCGCCATCCTGCGTACATCGCGCGGTGTGCCATCGAAACTCAGAAGATCCGCCTCGAAAATCTCCACCCCTTCGAAACCCGCCGCCGCCGCCGCTTCCAGCTTATCCGCCAATGTACCGGACAGTGACACCGTGGCGATGGATTTCGCGCTTTTTTTCAATGCGTTCACGGCAATTTCCTCCTGAGGAACATTATACATCATGACTTCCGGCCCGTCGCGGCAAAAACCGCTTGCAATGTTCTATTTAGTTAGTTACTAACTTGCACGACAAAAATAATCCAGCGCCCAGGCGCCGGGCAACGTCTTTTTTGAGTGTACCCTGCTCAGTCGATCCTTATTGCGGCGCTGCTTTTTCGTGCCGTGCGTTGGTTAGGAAATGTCCCATCATGAATCATGTTCCACCGGCCGCGACAGGCCCCATCCCCGCTCATGCCCGCGGCCAGATCCTGCTCGGCTTGATTGGCGAGGGCATTGGCCCCTCTCGCACGCCGCGCATGCAAATGGCCGAGGGTCAAGCGCAAGGTTTGGACATACGCTATGATCTGTTCGACCTCGCGCAAATGAAACTGGGTTTGGCGGATTTACCGAAACTGGTGAACGACATCGAAGCCGCTGGCTATGCCGGTGTGAATGTCACCCACCCGTGCAAGCAGGAAATCATTCCCCTGCTGCATGAACTCTCTCCTGACGCCAAGGCGCTGGGCGCGGTGAACACCGTGCTGTTCCGTGACGGCAAACGTATCGGCCATAATACGGACTGGTCAGGATTTTCAGAAAGCTTCAGGATCAGACTCAAAAATGCGGACCTCTCCCAGGCCGTGCAGATCGGCGCGGGTGGTGCTGGCAGTGCCGTAGCCTATGCCCTGCTGAAGCTTGGCGCCGCCAAACTCACGCTCATCGACGCCGATCTATCCCGCGCCGAGGCCCTAGCCCAGCGCTATATCTCGATTTTCCCCCATGCGGTCATCGAAGCCGCCCCCGCACCGGAAAAACCGATGCAAAGCGCCACTGGACTTGTGAACTGCACGCCAATGGGCATGGCGGCGCATCCTGGCCTACCTTTACCCGCCACCTTGCTGCGCCGGGATCTGTGGGTTGCGGAAATCGTGTATTTCCCACTTGAAACCGCGCTCGTGAAGACGGCACGCGCACTGGGGTGCCGGGTAAGCGATGGCGGCGGCATGGCCGTGTTCCAAGCTGTGGCGGCCTTTCGCCTGTTCACTGGGCGCGAACCTGATGCGCCCCGCATGCTGGCAAGCTTTACCGCTTGAGCGAAAGCCCTCTTTGAAACAAAAATTTTCTGAATTTTGGGAGTTGAACATGTCCGACATCACCACCAGCGGCACAAGAACCGCCACAGGTGCCACGCGCATCGGCCGGGTCCGGTTTTTCATGCTGGGTCTGGTCTGCGCGGCCGTGCTCGTGAATTATCTGGACCGTGCCATTCTCGGCATCGCCGCGCCGAGCATTCGCGGTGAGATGCATATCGACGCGGCCATGATGGGCGTTGTATTCTCCGCGTTTTCCTGGAGCTATTTCGCCGCGCAGATTCCCGTCGGCGCCATGCTGGACAGATTTGGAAATCGCATCATCTATTTCCTGGCACTGACCTTCTGGTCTCTGTTCACGCTGGCTCAAGGCTTTGTCAGCTCCGCCGCCGGGTTCATCGGGCTTCGCATCGGGCTTGGGTTTTCAGAAGCCCCCTGCTTTCCGGCCAACAGCAACATTGTCGGCATGTGGTTTCCACGCAAGGAACGCGCCCGGGCCATCGGCATCTATACGGCGGCCGAATATGTCGGGCTCGGGTTTCTCACACCCGTCTTGTTCTGGCTGCTGCAAAGCTTTGGCTGGGAGTCGTTGTTCATCGTCACTGGCGTTATCGGCCTTGTCGTCGCGGCGATCTGGATCGCCAAATACCGCGACCCCCATGAAAGCCACAGCGTGACCAAGGGTGAGCTGCACCATATCTCCGCCGGCGGTGGGCTGACCGGCAAAAACATATCCGGCGGCAAATTCCGATGGGCAGATGTTGCCGAGATGTTCCGCCACCGTCAGATCTGGGGGCTGCTGATTGGACAATTCGCGGTCTATTCCACCTTCATCTTCTTTCTGACCTGGTTCCCCACCTATCTGGCCAGCGCGCGCCACATGGGGTGGATCAAGGTCGGGTTCTTTGCATCCCTGCCTTATATCTCGGGTTTTTTTGGCATCCTATTCGCTGGCTGGCTCTCCGACATGCTGCTGCACCGTGGCGTCAAGCTCGGCACCGCGCGCAAGCTGCCGGTTATTTTGGGGCTGCTCGGCGCGTCCAGCATTATCGCCTGTAATTATGTCCGTTCAGATAATGTGGTAATCGCCATCCTGTCTTTCGCCTTCTTCTGCCAGGCAATGTCCTCTTCCGGTTGGTCCGTGCTGTCCGAGATCGCGCCCGCCGGTAAACTCGGCCTTGTCGGCGGGTTGTTCAACGCCGCCGCCAATCTTTCTGGCATCGTCATTCCCATCGTCATCGGCTTCATTGTTCAGGATACGGGTTCCTTCGTCGGTGCGCTGCTATTCGTAGGCGCCGTGGCCCTGATCGGCGCCTTTTCCTGGATTTTCGGTATCGGCGAATTAAAGCCGATCACGCTGAAGCATCACGGCTGATCTTCTCCGTCCACACCGTAAGGCCGGCTCCGCTTCGAGAACCGGCCTTACCTTTGCCCGTGCTCCACGATCTCTCCAACTCTTTACCGCCTTTCTCCATTGCGTTAGCGGCCATTCCGGTTATCGACACACAGATAACTGGGGGAGCACGCCATGATCTTCGAACTGCGCAGCTACAGACTAAAAACCGCCAAAGCGCTGGAATATCTACGCCTCTTCCAAAGCATGGGCGTGGAACAAGTAACCGCCCACCTGCCTCTGGGCGGTTATTTTCTGACAGAAGCAGGCATGCTGAACCAAATCCATCATCTCTGGATCTATAAAAACCTAGCCGAACGCGATGCAGCCCGCCAGAACCTCGCCAGCGATTCCGGATGGAACCAGGAGTTTATCCCCGCCGCCTTTCCCTTGATCGAACAGCAGGCCAATGCCTTCATGCGGCTGCATCAAGGCTCACCAAGCCTGGAAGAAGTTTGCGCGTCGCGACGGCGACCGCACCGGGCACAATCGCCCGGCACAATGCTTTTCGCCCAGCATTTGCTTACCCTCACGCACAGCACCGCACCGTTTCAAGTGGACGGGCTGCTAGGCCAATGGCAAATTGCCAACGGCCTGGGGGCAGGCAAGTTTGTCACGCTCGCCAAGGCCACGCAAGAACTGCCCCCCGTGCCCGTCGGCATTCATCTGCTGGGGCATGAGCTGATCCGCCCACTATCCCTCTCACCATTGCAATAGCGCCGGCCCCGCGCGAAGCGTTATCCTATCGCCCTCCCACGATAGGCCGCAGGAGGGCTACCAACACGTTGCGAGAAAAATCTATTGAAATAAGCCGGATCCTCAAAACCCAACTGATACGCCACCTCTGCCACGCTGAGGCCGGAATAGAGCAGACAACGCTTGGCCTCGACGATGATGCGCTCATGCAGCAACCGGGAAGCCGCCTTGCCCGCGCGCGCCTTGCAGGCCAAGTTGAGGCGCGCAACCGTTACCCCCAATGCATCCGCATAATGATCCAGTCGTTTCTGCGCCCGAAAATCCTGCTCCAACATGGCACGATAACGGGTCAACAGGCGATAATTGCGATCCATCCCCACCTCCACGTCCAGGGGAGCCTGCTCCAACCTAGCGGCATGAACCAATATTTGCAGGAACCAGGACGTAATCGCCTGCCGTCTCAACGGCGCGCGCCAGACAAACTCCCGCCGCAAATTTTCGAACGCCCCGCACAGAAACGCTAGCTGCGCCACATCTCTCAACGCCCGCACCGCCGGGCAGCCAAGTGTCGCCAACAATTCCGGCAGAACAAAAACCGGTTCAGAGAGGTAATCTGTCGATACCGTTATCACCTCTCCGTCGGTACCGGCGGCGAACTCCATATCGTGGACACTGGCCCGAGGAATCACAACCAGGGCAGGTGCCGCCACGTCATGACGCTCCTCTTCCATCCTGATCCATCCGCCCCCCTCGGTCACCAACAACATTTGCGCATGGTCGGGGTGGACATGTGTACGAATTGTCCAGTCATGCGCCACGCTGCGCTCACGAATTGGTTCCGCATGCAGGAAGTCCATATCCACGTCGGAATGCGGATCTCCGTAGAGATAGAAATGAGGAATGACGATATTTCCGGTCACGTTCATGCGTTTCATCTCCCCGCGCCAACATCGCGGCACCGTTGATTCGTGCAATAAAACCGGGCTTGCGTCCATTCCCGCCTGATGCATGGCTCCCTAGAGTGCACTGAAATATCGAGAAACGCCGGGGACATTGAAAATCCGTATGCTCGCAGAGACCAAAGAACCGCACAAAACACACAAGAGGGGAAACATTCATGACTGAACCATTATCAGCCGACACCTCATGCGACGTGCTTGTCATCGGCGCGGGGGCTGGCGGGCTGACCACCGCCATCACCGCACGCAAACATGGCCTCAATGTCATCGTGATCGAGAAAGCGCCGTTCTTTGGCGGCACCATGGCATTTTCAGGAGGGGTACTCTGGATTCCCGGAAATCACATCTGCCCACCCGGCCAACCGCGCGACACCCGCGCCAGGGCCCGTGAGTATCTCAAGCATGAGACTGGCAATCATTTTGATGCAAACGTCATCGATGCCTTTCTCGATCATGGGCCGGAAATGCTGGATTTTTTTCAGCGCGAGACAGAAGTGAAATTCATCCCCACGCTCTATCCGGATTACCATCCGGATGCGCCAGGCGGCGTGGATGTCGGGCGCTCCGTTCTCGCCGCGCCTTACGATGCTTCAACCTTGGGCAAGGAGCTGCACAGGTTACGGCCACCTTTGCGCAGCATCACCTTCATGGGCATGATGTTCAATTCCTCCAACGCGGACATCAAGCATTTCTTCAACGTCACCAAATCCGCCACCTCGTTTTTTTATGTCACACGGCGCCTCGCGGCTCACATGAAGGAAGTGCTGCGCCATGGGCGCGGCGTACAGGTCACCAGCGGCAACGCCTTGGCCGCGCGCCTGGCCAAGACAGCATTCGAGCTTGGCATTCCCATCCATACCAGCACCCCCGCCAGCACCTTGCTCTGGGAAGGCGGGCGTGTCACCGGCGCACAGATCGAAACACCGGCGGGTCTTGTCAGCCTCAAGGCCAGGCGTGCCGTTGTTCTCGCCGCCGGGGGATTTCCCCATGATAAAGCGCGCATCTCACAAGCTTACCCGCATGTCCGGCGAGGTGCTGCCCATCTTTCTCCGGTGCCGGCGGAAAATACTGGCGATGGCATCGCGCTGGCGGAAAATATCGGTGGACAGTTTACCATCGCCTACCCCAATGCCGCCGCCTGGATGCCTGTTTCCGCCGTACCCACCAACCATGGCCAGATCAGCGTCTTTCCGCATCTTCTGGATCGCTACAAGCCGGGCATTATCGCCATCGACGGGCAAGGCCAGCGCTTCACCAATGAATCCAACTCCTATCACGATGTCGGCGAGGCGATGATCGCCGCCGGAAACACGCTTTCAAAAAACGAGTTTTTTTTGATCTGCGACCATCGCGCGATCCGAAAATATGGGCTCGGCTTCGTCAAGCCAGCCCCCCTGCCGCTGGGCAAATATTTGCGCAATGGCTACCTCAAGCGCGGCGCAACATTGCATGAGATCGCCGAAGCCATCGGCGTCGATGCTCAAACACTCGAACAAACTATCGCTCGTTATAACGAAGGAGCCCGCAATGGGCAGGATCCCGAGTTCAAACGTGGCGGCACGGCATTCAACCGTTATCTAGGCGACCCGGAGCATCGTCCCAATCCCAACATCGCCCCACTGCGGCATGGCCCCTTTTATGCCTTGAAGCTGGTCATGGGCGATCTTGGCACGTTCGACGGGTTGAAAACCACTGTCGAAGGGCAAGTGATGAACAAAGATGGCATTCCCATTCCCGGCCTTTATGCGGCGGGGAACGATCAGGCCAGCATGATGGGCGGCAATTACCCAGGGGCAGGTATTACGCTAGGCCCCATCATGACTTTTGGTTACATCACCGGCCGGCATCTGGCCGCGACCCCCGGTGAATAAGGAAGAGTGACAACATGCAAGAAACAAGCAATATGGACTGGCTGGGCCTGACCGGGTGCGTTTGTGTGGTCACCGGAGCCGCAAGCGGCATCGGCCGGGAAACAGCGGATATGTTCGCGCGCGCTGGCGCCAGGGTTGCCTATCTCGACCTCAACGCCAAGGCTGCGATGAAGAATGCCGCCGCCTTGGCCAAGGAAGATGGCCAAACCATCGGGCTGGGCTTCGATGCTGGCCGCCCGGAAAGCATCGAAGCTGCCGCTGGCGCCATCCAAACACAACTGGGCCCGGTGGATATATTGGTGAACAATGCCGGCATCCTGCGGCCAGGCGACCTCGCGCATGTCGCGCTGGAAGATTGGGAAATGATGATGCGCGTGAATGTCACCGGCTATATGCTCTGCGCCCAGCAGTTTGGCCGCGCCATGCTGGCGCGTGGCCAGGGGGCGCTCGTGCATGTCGCCTCCATCGCCGCGTCGCAACCGCAGGCCTTCAGTGGCGCCTATAGCGCAGGTAAGGCGGCCGTGGCGATGCTCTCTCGTCAGCTTGCCTTTGAATGGGGTCCGAAGGGCGTGCGCAGCAACTGCGTCAGCCCCGGCATGATCCGCACCCCCTTAAGTGAAGCCTTCTATCAAGCCCCAGGCATCCTGGAAAAGCGCGCCTCCATCGTGCCAGCGCGGCGCGTGGGCATGCCTCAGGACATTGCCGAGGCGGTGCTGTTTCTGGCCAGCCCGCGCGCGGCCTACATTACCGGGCAGGAAATCGTGGTCGATGGCGGTTTCAGCCAAGCCTTGATGGGCTTTGCGCCGCGGCCGGGCTATTGAAGCAAGCCACGCATATAATCGAGACTTTCGATGATAGCCTGCTCGTCATTCTCATGGGCCGGATCAAGATAATCGATTTCCAGCGCCAGCAACCCGTCATAACCATGGCCACGCAACGCCGCGAAGATCGCTGGCAAATCGATCACCCCCTGGCCAAGCGGTACACTCGGCCAGAACGAAAAATCATGAGGATTGCCCGCGCGCGCGCGAACATCCTTCACATGCGTCGCGCGCGCGTAAGGGGCAAGCTTCAACGCCGCCTGCAGCGGGTCCTCCAGCAGGCGCAAATTATTCGCTGTATCCAGACACACACCCAGCCAAGGCGAGTTGATCTCCTCGATCAACTCCACCAACTCGTCCGCCAGAAGGTCGATATGATTCTCGATCGCCAGCACCACGCCAAACCTTTGGGCATGCGCCGCGGCATCGCGCAACAAAGGCAGCAAAGCCGCCTTATGGCTTGGCCATTCCGGCGGCCTCGTATGACGGCTGCCACAGCATATGCGCATCACCTTCGCGCCGAGCCTTGCCGCGATCTCCACATGATCCTTCAAGTCGTGCAACCGCTCCGGCGCCGCGCCGGAACAAAGCCCTGAAGGGTGCCCCCAGGCCCAGATCCGCTCGAACCCGAACCTGTCCAGCGTTTCACGCAAGTCCACCGCCGCAGCCAGAGACATACCGGGCAAGAAGCAAGATTCCAGGGAAACACCAGCAACCCCCAGCGCCTTGGCCCGCTCCAAGGCATCCTCCAGTGTCATTCTGGTGCCTGGGTCTCTTTCAATCCTTGGATAAATTTCTCCAAAATAACGGTGATAGCAATAAAAATCGATCGCTGGTCGCATGGGGCCTCACTTCCGCCAGAGCGTGGCCACCCCTTGGCAAGGAGCGGCCACACCAGGGATTACAACGTCGCTTTCAACTGCAAGCCAAAGACCCAGGCATTGGGAATATGCTTGTAGGAAAATGTGCCGGGATCCATGACATATTGCATGTTGGGATGGATAAGCAGCCAGGGTGTCGCCTGGACGCCATAACCAAACTCCAGCACGCCTTCACCGGTAGACAAATCCGTGAGGGTGCTGTTAGCGGCCTCCTTCGCATTCACCGCGCGCTTGTTGAGGATAGCGCGGACATAGCCGATGTCGAGAAAATCATGTGGCCTGGATTCAAAAGGCCCCTGCGCGATGAGCCCGCCCAGAACGGACCCCTGGAACAAGGCGGTCGTGGGATCTGAGTAGGAAACCATGGCAATGGCGATCAGCCCCCGCTTGGGTCCACCGAAACTCATCAGCATCTGATTGCCGATGGCATAGAAACCATAACGGCCACTGTGAACTTCATCGCTATTGGTCACGGATGCGGCGTCACTGGTATCGTAATAGGCACCAAGCTTGTACTCGCCAGGCAAACCGGAGATATCCGCCTTATAACCCGCTTCGATGGGAATCAGCGCGCCGGTGGAACCGGACATGCTAATCTTCAAGCCGTTATCCTTCTCGTAATAACCAGGATTCACATCGTAGGCGCCAGTCTGAATATAAAAAGACGGTGTCGGTGAAATCTTGATTCGCCCACCCCACTTAGCCGTGGGATAATCCGACCAGCCAGAGGAAGCCGGCAAATTTTGCGCATGCGCGCAGAAGCCGACGTTCTGGAAGTCGCAACCATCTGTAATACCGCCAAAATCATTGCCCATCGGGTAGAAACCGATCTTGGTATCGACAATACCCTGCGCGAATTTCTGCTCATAGGAGAGCTCCGTGAAGCGCAGCGTCTCACCCGCACCGTAGACTTCCTGCACGGCTAACCTGTTGCCGACGAAATCGGAGGAAACCGAGCGTCCTTCCCGCTGGTTGAAGCCAATATTCAAGGTTCCGCCTTGCAACCCGAACAACTTGCCAAGATCGGCCGCCACACCGAAACCCAATTGCTGCGCATAACCATTGCCTGTGCGGTTGCCCCCGGAAAACGCATCCGCGAATTCACCGACATAGAACCCCTTGAAGGTTAGTCCCGCATCCTTAAGCCGTGTCCGGCCGCCATTCCAATCTCCCGTCATTGTCGGACGCGTCAGAAAACTGTTGAGAAAAGAATTGCTCTGCGCATACGCGGCCGGCACCACGGACAGCAGCGCGGCACTGCCCAAAAACAATGTCCGCAATAGTCTGTTTTTCATAAACGACCCTCCCATTATTTGGTTTTCAGAACACACTTGACCCGTCCGGGTGCCACGCATGGCCCCGGTCCGTTTTTTTGCTTATTGGCGCAATGCCGCTTAGCTAGGCCGCATCGGCTTGTACAACGCCCAGCAACTTCGCTTGCAGCGCCTCATCAGCCGCCAACGCCTCGGCCGTGCCTTCATAGGCCACCTCGCCATTGACCAGCACCACGGCGCGATCCACGATGGACAGAACCGATTCCGCATGATGTTCGACAATGATCAAACTGGCCTTGCTGCGCAGCTTCACCACCGCCTCCATCACCTCCTTGACCACCGCTGGCGCCAAACCTTCGAACGGTTCATCAAGCAGAATGACACGGCTTGGCACCATCAGCGCCCTGGCCACCGCGACCATCTGCCGCTCCCCGCCGGACAGCGCCGAAGCACGGGACTTTGCCAGGATCTTCAACTTTGGAAACAGCTCATAAACCTCATCCAGCGTGGCGCCGCCAGGACGCATGGCCAGACGCAGATTCTCCAGCACCGTAAGGTTGGGGAACAATCTCCGGCCTTCCGGCACCAGGGACAGGCCACGGCGATTGATCTCGAAGGATTTCCTGCCGGCGATGTTTTTTCCGTCCAGGATCACCTCTCCACCGCTAATCTCGACAGCCCCCATCAGGCTCTTCAAGGTCGTGGTCTTACCGACGCCGTTGCGCCCCAGAATGGCCAACGCCTCACCCTCGCGCACCGTGAAGCTGACGCCATCGATGATCACGCTACCCGCATAACCGGCGGTGAGATTCTTCACCTCCAGCACCGGCTTGCCGGGCGCGCCGTGCGTATCCACATGTATCTCATGGGCGGCTTCCTTCTCCGCGCCGAGATAGGCGTTGATCACGGCTGGATTCGCCGCCACATCAGCGGGCTTGCCATCGGCGATCAACGCCCCTTGATGCAGCACGGTGATGCGGTCAGACAATGTGAGCACACGGTCCATGTCATGCTCAATCAACAGCACGGCATGCGCCTCCGCCAAGCGGCGGATCAACGCGCCCACCACCTGCCTGTCCGCCTGGGCCAGACCGGCCAACGGTTCATCCAGCAACAATAATTGCGTATCCGTGGCCAGGGAGATCGCAATCTCCAGCAAACGCTGCTCACCATGTGAAAGATTGGCGCAGATTTCAGAAGCGCGTTGATCCAGCCCCACGGCGGCCAGCAATGTCCAGGTCCGCGCATTGACATGATCGATCCGGTAAGCATCCGTCAGACGTTGGAGCAGGCTCAACTTCTGACGCCGCTGCACGGCAATGCGGACATTCTCAAAAGCGGTGAGATTCTTGAATACGCTGACAATCTGGAAAGAACGGCTTAACCCCAACCGCACGCGCTGATACGGTTTCAGCGACGTGATCTCCCGGCCGGCGAAACTGATCTTGCCTTCCGTCGGACGCAACAGCCCGGTAAGCAGATTGAAAAAAGTTGTCTTGCCCGCGCCGTTCGGGCCGATGAAGCTATGCAACTGGCAAGGCATCACATCCAGATCGATATTGCGCGCCGTATAAAGCGAGCCGAATCTGTTGGTGAGATTGCGCACGGTTAAAACCGGCTGGGACAGATCCATGCCCTTGGCGCTCGGCTGATAAGGCGCGATCACGTCCGGCCTGGCGGGAATTTCATTGCGCGTCAGCGTCCAGCGTGGCGTGCCGAACAAACGCTGCGCCAGTCCCTGAATGCCTTCGGGCGACGCCAGGGCAAAGCCCATGATGATCGGCGCGAAGATCAACCACCAATTGGCGGTGACAAGGGACAACCTGTCCTGTAACGTAACGAAGGCGATGGCGCCCCAGAGCGGCCCCAGAAATTGATGCACGCCGCCCAGCACCGTCATCAGCAGGGCATCGCCCGCATGTTCCCAGCCAAGATTGTCGGCATAAGCACCTTGCAGCAGCAGCGCCAGCAAGCCGCCCGCCAAGCCCACCACCACACCGCACAGGCAGAAGGCCGCCAGCTTGAGATGCGCGGTATTGTAGCCTAGGCAGGACATGCGCTGCTCATTGTCTCTCAAGGCCTGCAAGGCCCGCCCGAACGGCGCATGCGCCAACCGCCAAAGCAGCCCAACCACGGCCACCGCCACGCATAATGTAAATATATAAAGCCGCACAGGCGTGTTGAGGACACTCAGATGCACGTTCTGCAGCCCGTTTTCACCCCCGGTCAGCCCCGTCCATTTGAACGCGATTTCAAAGGCGATCTGCGATGCCGCGAGTGTCAGCAGCGAAAAATACAACCCCCGGCGGCGCAGGATCAGCAGCCCCAGCAGAAAAGCCAGCAACAGCGAGGCGACCAAGGCAAAACCCAGCCCTAGAAACTCATTATCGCCGGTATTCAGCATGAACACGGCCGTGAAATAGGTGGCGCAACCAAAAAACACCGAGGCACCGAACGGCACCAAACCTGTATAGCCCACCAGCATATTCACACCGAAACCATACAACACATAGATCACGATCTCGGTGAGTTTGCTCACCGGCATCCCCAGGCTGGGCGCGAAGATACCCAACACCACCAGCACGGCGGTCATGATCAAGACAGGGTTTTTCATTGCCGCGCTCATTCGAAACGCTCCCATTGCTCACCGAACAAGCCGCGCGGACGCAGCAACAGCACAACCGCCATCAATATATACATCGCCGCGGTAGAGGCTTCCGGCAGGAATTGAATGGTTAAGGCCTGCACCAATCCCACCGCCAGTCCGGCTACGATGGCTCCGGCATAGGACCCCAACCCCCCGATCGTCACCACCACGAAGGCCGGCATGATCGCATCCGTGCCCATGGTCGGCGCCACGGTCCAAATAGGCGCGGCCAACAATCCGGCAATGGCCGCCAGCAAACACCCCAGCCCGAACGTGCCCGTGAGCACATGCGGCAGATTGATGCCCAGCAACTGCACCATTTGCGGATCGCGCGAGCCCGCGCGCAGCACCCGCCCAAACGGCGTGAAACTCATGAACAGCCAGAACCCCACGAGAATTGCCACCGCGCACACCATGATGGCGATGCGGTAACTCGCGATAATGAAGGGGCCGGCAATGATCACACCATTCAGCCAGCCTGGCGCATTGAAAGGCTGCCCCTGTGCGCCCCAGCATGCACGAATGATCGCCTGCGCCAGCAGCGCCAGCGCGAAGGTCACGATCAAGCTTACGAGCGGCTCCTTGTCGTAAAGCCGCCTGATGAGCAAAACCTCCGTGATCATGCCGATCACACACACAATAGCCAGCGCCAGCGGTACCCCCCACCAGCCCATCAGATTGAACAAGGTCAGTGAAAAATACGCGCCAAGCGCAAAAAAAACGCCATGCGCGAAATTGACGATTCCGAGCAATCCAAAAATAATCGAGAGCCCAAGGGCTATGAGAACGTACAGAAACCCCAGTGCAAGGCCGTTGCCAGCCTGCATGATCATCATATCGAGCATGACGGAGATACTCCCTCTTTCTCCGTTAAAGCGGGGTCATATGGCAGGCACTATCCGCCGCCGTGCCAAAAGCTTTCGCCGCCGCCGCGTTATTTTCGGGAATTGATCGCAGGACATTGAAATAATCCCACCGATCAGGAATATCCTTCTTCACCCCCACGACCAGAAAACGATGCACAAGCTGGTTGTTCCATTTGTCGAAATGCACGGTGATGCCGCCATCTTCCTCATGCCAATTCTGCAAGGCATGAACGATGGCGTCCGGATCCGTGGAACCCGCCTTGTTGATCGCCTCGAACATGATCTTCGCGGCATACCAACCCATCCAAGCCTTATCCGCGGCGGGCTTGTTGTATTTGGCCTGATAGGCGTCGGCAAAAGCCTTGTCCGCCGGCGAATTGTTTGGATCCTTATAGTACCACAAGGTGGTATAAGTCCCCGCCACATTCTCCTTGCCCACGGCCCACAAATCCGTATCGCCCACCGCGATCTCGGTGAAGGGAATTTTGTCGCTCATGCCGAACTGCTTCCATTGCTTGAGGAAGTTCGACAAATCCGCCGAGGTCAGCCCGCCAATGATTAGATCCGGTTTGGCGGCGCGGATCTTGAGAATATAAGAGCTGAAATCGCTGCTGCCGAGCGGCACGGAATCATCGCCCGCGACGGTTCCGCCGATTCCATTCAGCAAACTCTTGAAAGATGAGGCAATATCCTGACCAAACGCATAGGCCGAAGTCAGGAAGTACCAGCGCTTGCCGATACTTTGCAGGTAAGGCAACATCGCCGAGGCTTGCACTGGCACCGGCGGTTGCAGCCGGAAGGTGTAGGGGTTGCATTTCACCCCGGTGATCTCCTGCGCCGCGGCGTTATTGATCAAGAACGGAATTTTATGCTGCCCGGCCACAGCTTCCTCGGCCAGCGCGCTGGAACTCAGTGACCCGCCCAGCAGCGCCACCACATTATTCTGCTGGATCAGTTGCAGCGCGTTCTGCGCAGCGCCTTGGGCGGAAGGTTCATCGACCCAGACCAACTCCGCCGGCTGCCCCAGCAATTGGTTGTTCAACTGCTCAAGCGCCATGAAGGTGCCCTGTTGCAGATATTGCGCCTGTACGGCGATGGAGCCTTCCTTCGCCTGCAACAACCCAACACGAATTGGCTGCGCGGCGCGCGCGACATGCGGCATCGCCAGAGTGGACATGGCGGCTGTACCGGCGGCGGTTCCCAGCAACCGCCTGCGGCCAACCGCAAAGGACGGATGGGTTTTAGGTTTTTCCATGATTTCCTCACTTTGATCTTTTATTTTGCTTGTGCCGAAGCGGCCTTCAGCTCCCCTTGGCTTGGGACGCCCGTTCAGTTATGAAACATCTATTTAGTTAGCTTTGGCAAGCCTCCCCCATCCGCTCTTGTCATTTATTCTGTCTTGTTCGCTAGCATAGATATGAATAAGAATACAATATAGAATTTGATTCCAGTTACGATTTACAACTAAAATATGAATTGGAATTGAATTCCAATATATAACTTGATACTTATATGCTCGGATAAATGGACATGGCGGCCCCGTTCGCCAGCCAAAAGAGGGGAAATGGACCACAACGCCACCACAGCAGCGCCCGCCTGGACATCAACCGGCCAGCATGAATGGACAGATGTGCTCGTCATCGGTTCGGGCGCGGCGGGGCTCGCCGCCGCCGTCACCGCCGCCACGCGCGGGCTTTCCGTGCTGGTGGCGGAAAAAGCGCCGCTGTTTGGCGGCACCACCGCGTTGTCCGGCGGCTGGCTCTGGATACCGCATAATCCGGCCGTCCGCGCCGCAGGTATCGAGGAGCCGGAAGAAGCCCCCCGCCTCTATCTGCGCGCCATCCTCGGCAACCAATATGACGACCGCAAGATCGACACTTACCTGAAAGCCGGGCCGCGAATGGCCGCCTTTTTCACCCAGAACACCGAGGTGAAATTTCTGCCAGGCACCGCCGCGCCGGATTTCCACGGCAACCATCCCAGCGCGGTCAAAGGCGGGCGCTCCATGGTCGCCGCCCCTTATGACGGTAAGGCCCTCGGGCCTCTTCTGTCCAGAATGCGCCAGCCAATTCCGGAAACGACCTTCCTGGGCATGGGGATCGCATCCGGGGCCGACCTCTACCATTTTCTGCACGCGACACGAAAGCCAAGCTCCCTGCTGCATGTTTCAAAACGCGTCGGCGAGCACCTGAAAGACCTGGCCCTGCATGGCCGCGCCATGCAACTCGTCAACGGCAACGCGCTCACTGCCCGGCTGCTGCGCTCCGCGGCCGACAAGGGCGTCATCCTGCGTGAAAATCTTGAGGCCACAAGCCTGACTCATGAAAACAACCGCGTCACCGGCGCCGTTCTGCAAAGCCCGCAAGGCGCGCTGCGCGTTACCGCGCGCCGTGCCGTGATTCTCGCCACCGGCGGTTTCCCGCACGACACGCTGCGCCAGCAGGCACATTTTCCCCATACGCGGACCGGCATGCCCCACGCCTCCGCCGCGCCTCTGGAAAATAATGGCGCCGGCATGCGCTTAGGCGAACAAGCCGGCGGTCATGTGCGAGAGGATTTGGTTGATTCCGGGGCCTGGGCTCCCGTCTCCCTGCCCCCGCGCCGTAACGGCACAATCGGACGCTTCCCGCATCTCGTCGACCGCGCCAAGCCCGGCCTCATCGCCGTCACCGCCACCGGCAAGCGCTTCGTGAACGAATCCGGCCCGTATCACGATTTCATGCGCGGCCTTTTCACCGTCATCCCGCCGGGCGAACCCGTGCAGGCCTGGCTGATCTGCGACAGCGTCTTTCTCCACCGCTATGGGCTGGGGGCGGCCAAGCCCTTCCCCGTTCCCAAAGCTTTTTATCTGAACAACGGCTATTTGAAGCGTGGCAAGACCATTGCGGACCTCGCCCTTGCCTGCGGCATCAACGCCCCCACGCTTGCCCAAACCATCGCCACCCATAATGCGGACCTGGCACGCGGCGAGGACAGCGCATTCGGCCGTGGCTCCACGCTCTTTCAGCGTGTCAGCGGCGACCCGGATATCGGGCCAAATCCCTGCCTCGCCCCCATCGCCAAGGCACCTTTTTATGCCGTGCGCATCGTCCCGGGCAGCCTCGGCACCTTCGCCGGGCTGGACACGGACGAACACGCCCGCGTGCTGGACGAAAACAACCAGCCCATCCCCGGTCTCTTCGCCGTCGGCAACGACATGTCGAGCATCATGGGTGGTCATTACCCCAGCGGCGGCATCACCCTCGGCCCAGCCATGACCTTTGGCTGGATCGCCGCCAATTTCATCGCCGATCATCAGGAAAGTTAGAATATGACCAAACGCTACGAACTTGCCACCCTCTCCATCCAGATGGGCAGCGCGCCAAAATTCATCCAAGGTGCCGAGGCTTATATGAAAGACGGCAAGGGCCGTCTGCTCGGCGCCTGGGTCTGCGATGTCGGCAGCCTCAACAAGCTTGCCATCCTGCGTGAATTCGAAGACGACGCTGAATTGCTGCGTGAACGCCAGCGCGGCCTCACCGCCGCCAACCCGTTCGGCGCGGCGGAATTCCTCACCCGGCTGGAGATGGAAAGCTACGCCCCCTTCCCCAACATGCCTCCCGTGGAGCCGGGCACTTTCGGCGCCATTTACGAAATCCGCAGCTATGTGCTGAAAACCGGCGGCCTGCTGCCCACCTTCGAAGGTTGGGGCGAGAAACTGCCCGAGCGCACGGCCGTCTCCCCGCTCACCATCGCGCTCTACGCGCTCGATGGCACGCCCCGCATCACTCATATCTGGCCCTACGCGGATGCCAATGCCCGCTTCGACAAACGCGCCGAATCCGTGGCCGCCGGCGCCTGGCCGCCACGCAGCGCGGTGTGGCTCACGCCTGAGATGAGCTCCGGCCTCTACGTGCCCACCGCCATCTCCCCGCTGCGTTAAAATTCAAGAAACAAAGGAAACGTCCCAATGAACCCGACCGCCTCCCTCAACGGCGCCACCTCTGTCATCGGCATTGTCGGCGATCCCATCGCCCAGGTGAAATCCCCCGCGGGCATGACCGCGGGCCTCACGGCCCGCGGGTTGAATTCCATCGTCGTGCCCTTCCACGTCACTCCAGGCGATCTGACGAATTTTGTCACCGGCATCTCGCTGGCCAAAAACGTCACCGGCCTCATCGTCACCGTGCCGCATAAATTCGCCTTCTATGAACTTTGCACCACCAGCTCCACCCGCTCCAGGCTCATGCGCACCGTCAACGTACTGCGCCGGAACGAGGATGGCGGCTGGCACGGCGATATTTTCGACGGCGAGGGCTTCGTTGCCTCCCTCATCCGTGGCGGTGGCGCGCCCCAGGGCAAGCGCGTGCTGCTGGTGGGTGCTGGCGGGGCGGGCAGCGCCATCGCCCTGGCGCTGCTGGATGCCGGCGTCGCCGAACTGGCGGTGCATGACGGCAACGCCGAGCGCCGCGACACCCTTCTCACCCAGCTTGGCCCTGTCGCCGGCGGCCGTCTTGTTCCCGGCAGCGCCGACCCGTCAGGGTTCGACATCGTGGTCAACGCCACCCCGTCCGGCATGCGCGCGGGCGATCCTCTGCCCGTCGACGTCTCCCGCCTGTCCCCCACCGCCTTCGCGGCGGATGTAATCACCGCCCCGCTGGAAACCCCTTTCCTGCAAGCCGCCAAGACGCTGGGCTGCGGCACCCGCACGGGCGTGGACATGTTCAACGGCGTCTGCGAACTGATGCTGGATTTCTACAGCCCGGCCGCCCGCGACACCCAGGCCGCCTGATATGCGCAAATACTCCCTCGCCCATCTCACGGTGCTCGACCTACCGCCTCCCGCAATGGTCGAAACCGCCCGCGCCGCCGGCTACACCCATGCCGGGCTACGCCTGCTGCCCGCCGCCCCCGGCGGCGTGTTCTACGACCTCGCCAACGACGCCGCGCTGCTGCGCGAAACCCTCGCCCGGCTGAAAGATACCGGCATCGAGATCTTCGATGTCGAAATCATCCGCCTCGGCCCGGATTTCCGGGTGGAAACCACCCTCCCCTTCCTGGACACCGCCGCCACCCTGGGCGCGCGCGCCGTGCTGGTGGCGGGGGACGACCCAGACCCCGCCCGCCTCGCCGCCAGCTACGCCGCCTTCTGCGAGGCCGCCGCTCCGCGCAACCTCACCGGAGATATCGAGTTCATGCCCTGGACCGAAGTGCCGGACATCGCCGCCGCCCGCCGCCTGGTGGAAGCCTCGGGCAACCCCGCCAATGCCGGTATTCTGGTGGATGCCCTGCATTATGGCCGCAGCCAGGGTGGTCCCAGCGCCGTCGCCGCCATCCCGCGCCATTTGCTGCATTACGGTCAGATCTGCGACGCCCCGGCGGAAATTCCCACCACCGTCGAGGGTCTCATCCACACCGCCCGGCAGGAACGCCTGCTTCCCGGCACGGGCGGCATCGACATTACCGACATGCTCCGCGCCTTGCCGCCGGATCTGCCGCTCAGCGTCGAACTGCCCAACGCCAAGCTCGCTCCCGCGCGCGGCCCGCTGAACTGGGCGAAGGACTGCCTGGCAGCCTCGAAGAAATTCGCCGAGGAGGCCCGCGCATGAAACCCGCCTACGATGTCATCGTGCTCGGCTCCGGCGCCGCGGGCATGGCCGCCTGCCTCTTCGCCCGGCTCAACGGCCTCTCCGCCCTGCTGGTGGAACGCACGGACCATCTCGGCGGCACCAGCGCCTTTTCCGCCGCCACCACCTGGGTGCCGGGCTCACTGCTGGCCGCCAGCGTCGGCGCCCCGGCGGACGATATCGAACACGCCCGGACCTTCCTGAACGAGACGGTCGGCAATCACTCCAGCGCCGCCATGCGCGATGCCTTCCTGCATTGGGGTCCACAGGCCATCGCCCGGTTGCAAAACGAAACCCAACTGCAATTCCGCGCCCGCCCCTCGCATCCGGATTATATCCAGGAAGCCCAGGGCGCCACCTTGTGCGGCCGTGCCCTGGAACCTTTGCCCTTCGATGGCCGCAAGCTGGGATCGCGGCTTACCCTCATTCGCCCGCCCATCCCTGAATTCACCATTCTCGGCGGGCTGATGATCGACCGGGACGACATCGCCCATCTTCTGAAGATGAAACAAAATCGCGAGAGCTTCCTGTATGCCGCGAAGCTGATCGCCCGTTACGGGATCGATCGCCTCACCCACAGGCGCGGCACCCGCCTGGTGATGGGCAATGCCATGATTGGCCGCTTGCTCGCCTCATTGGACGCAACCGGAGCGGACATCGTCACCCAAGCCGAGACAGAGGAGCTGCTGACGGAGGGGGGCTGTGTCATCGGTATCCGCCTGCGCCTTGAGGGCCGCTCCCACGACATCACGGCCAAGCGGGGCGTGGTGATGGCCACGGGGGGGTTTAATCGCCACCCCACCCGCCGCGCCGAAATGCTGCACCAACCCACCGCCGCCCATTCCCCCGGCGCGCCGGGCCATACCGGCAAGATCCACGATCTCGCCCTGGCGCTCGGCGCCCATTACGGTGAGGGCGGCATGGACAATGCCTTTTGGGCGCCTGTCTCCATCCGCCGCCGCGCGGACGGCACCACCGCCGTGTTCCCGCACTTCGTGCTGGACCGCGGCAAGCCTGGCACCATCTCGGTGAATGCGGCGGGGCGGCGCTTCGTGAATGAGTCCACCTCCTACCATCTTTTTGTCCGCGCCATGTATGAGTCCCACAAGAGTGTCCCCACCATCCCCACCTTCCTGATCGCTGATGCCGAGGCACTACGTAAATACGGGCTCGGCATGGTCCGCCCAGGCGGGCGCGGGCTGAAACCCTTCCTGGAAGACGGCTATCTGGTGGAAGCCCCCAGCCTCGCCGCGCTGGCGGGCAAACTCGGCATCGATGCCGCCGGGTTGGAGGAGAGCGTGAAACGCATGAACGAATTCGCCCGCACCGGGGTGGATACCGAATTCGGGCGCGGCACCACGGCCTATCACCGTGTAAACGGCGATGCCACGCATGGCCCCAACCCGAATATCGGCCCCATCGCCACCGCGCCCTTCTACGCGGTGCGGCTGCTGCCGGGCGATATCGGAGCCGCCACCGGCATGGTCGCCAACACCAGCGCCCAGGTGATGAAGCAAGACGGCACCCCCATCCCCGGCCTCTACGCGGTGGGGAACGACATGCAATCCGTCATGGGTGGCGTCTACCCGGCGCCGGGCATCACCATCGGCCCCGCCCTCGCCTTCGCTTATGCCGCCGCCGCGCATCTGACCGCCGGGCGGGCATAACGCGCGCCAGGGGTTACACATACATATCCGGGGTTACGGGGCGGCACCCTCTCCTTGCTGCCCCAGCCTCCACGTCCCACCGAAATAGGCCGACCCCAGGCTTGCGGCGGACAGCTCCGCGGCCGCCGCAAGCAAATCCGGCGCCAATGTCCGCAACCTGACCTCCGGCAGACGCATTGACGGCCCCGCGATGCTCAGCATCCCGATCGTCCGCGCCCCATCCCTCGTGCGGATCGGAGCGGAGATGGCGGACAACCCCGGCGCGGAGCTTTCATTCACCAGCGCATACCCGTCGCGCCGCGCGATTTCGATCTGCTTCAGCAAGGCCTGCACCGTCGTCACCGCATTGGGGCCCAATTGACGCGGATCGCCAAACCCTTGCCGGCTGACCAAGCGCACCGCCTCCTCATCCGACATGGTGGAAAGCCATGCATGGCCCGAGGAGGTGGAAGCCAGATGCGCCTCCGCCCCCGCATCGGGATCGTACCGGAATCCGGTCCGCGCCCCTTGCGCCTTGGCCACCCAGGTCAGGCGCTGATCGCTGACGATGGAAAGCCGCACCAGCTCCCCCGCCTTGTCCGCGAGATTGACCAGAACCGGCTGAGCGATGTCCAGAATGCCATTGAGCGAGAGAAAAATCTGCCCCAGCGCGGAGATCTTCAGGGTCAACCGATAAATTTCGGAAACCGGATCCTGCTCCACATAGCCCAGGCGGTTAAGTTCGGCCAGCAGCCGGTGCGCGGCACTACGCGGTATATCCAGCCTTTCGGCGATCACATAAAGCTGCAGGCCGCCCGGGCTGTGGGCCAGACATTCCAGAATGTTCAGGGCACGGTCGAGTATGGAAGACATACCCTGTTCCTTTCCAAATTTCAGGCGGGCTGGCAATCGCGCGCCGGCGTTATGGCCCGGCCGGTCCGCGCCGCTTCCAGCACGGCCAGGGTGGCGGCCAAGGTCGCCGCGCCATCCTCGCCGGAAACCAAGGGGAGCGCCTCCCGCCGCGCCACCCGGATAAAATGAGCCAATTGCAATGCCAGCGGATCCCCCGGCTCATAAGCCAGCGCCTCGGCGGTCAATGGATGCGTCCATCCCCGCTCGCCCGCATAATGCCAGCGGATCAGCCCTGGCAGTTCCAGCGCCGCCTCGGTGCCGCACAGACGGTAGCATTGGCCCCGATGGCGCGCGAAATCCTCATTTTCACCGGAAAGCTGGTCCCAGCACCAGGGAGAGGGCGTGGCATCGGAGAGCGTCAACGCCGCCAGAGCGCCGGAAACGAACCGCAGCAGCACCACGGCGCTATCCTCCACCGCGTATCCCCGCGCCGCATGGCTGGCAATGGCCTGCACGCTCTCGATCTCACCGCAAAGATAACGCAGCGCGTCGATGTCATGCACCAGATTGATCAGGACCGGCCCGCCCCCCGGCCTCGTGCGCCATTCGACATTGAAATAAGGTTCGGGCTTGCAGACGGTCACATCCGCGTTCACCGAGACCAACCGCCCCAGCCCGCCGCGCGCCAGCACCTCCTTCGCCGCGCGCAGCACCGGGTTATGCCGGCGAAAATGCCCGACCAGCAACGGCACATCCTTCTCGCGCGCCAGCCTGGCCAGGGCAAAAGCCTCCCCCACGTCATCCGCCAGCGGCTTTTCCACCAGCACGGCGATGTTTCTGGCGATGCAGGCCTTGGCCATATCCACATGCAGCGCATTCGGCGAGGCGATGATCACCGCATCCGGCCGCCATTCATCCAGCGCCCGCTCAAGATCCGCTTCATGCGCGACCCCCAGCGCCTCGGCCTGGGCCTTGGCCTGGGGGGCGGGGTCGATGATCCCCTTGAGCGCCGCCTCTGCTGGAATCGCCTGAATCAACCTAATATGCGCCTGACCGATAACACCGGCCCCGCACACCGCAATGGATAAACTGGACATGCTTCCCTCTTTTTTGACTTTAATTCAAATATAGAATTTAGTTTCATTATAAGGAATTTTACGCTCCAGGCAAACGCGGCACACCTCTTTTATGGTTTCTTCGCCTCCTTGACCTTGCCCTGGGATACATTGGCTCCCGCTCCGCGCGGCAAGGCGAGGGAGTCGGCAACCCCAATCAGGGACACAGCCGCCACCAACAAAAAAGCGATGCGGAAAGGCCAGGCCGGAGCCGCGCCCAGCGGCGCCATCGCCTCTCCCGCCCGCCAGGCAATGGCCCCCAGCGCCACGCCCAGCCCCATGGCGAGCTGAAACAAGGTGGAAAACAAGGTATTTGCCGCGGACATCGCAGGCTGGGGCACATCCGCGAATGCGATGGTGTTGAACGCGGTGAACTGCATGGATCTCGTGGCACCGCCAATGAACAAAATGGCACAGATCACCGGCACAGGCAGCAGCGGGCCAATCGCCGCGCAAGCCGCGATCGCCAGGGCATTGAACACCCCATTCACGATCAGAACCGGGCGGAACCCGAAACGACGCAGAACCTGGGTGGTCGCCATCTTCATCGTCAGATTGCCGGCAAACACCGCCATCAGCATCGCACCCGCGGCAAAGGCGCTGTAACCAAACCCAATCTGGAACATCACGGGCAGCAGGAACGGCACCGCGCTCACCCCCATGCGAAAGAGCGACCCACCCAGAATGGTCACTGAGAAACTCCTGAGCCCAAGCGGCGAGAGATCGAGCATCGGATGAGGAACGCGACGCAGATGCCGAACCGCCAGAACCAACAAGACACCCCCCAATCCAGCCAGCCCCAGGACGGTGTGCCAAGCTATTTCGGGGTCGCCGAACAGTTCCGCCATATACAGCAAGCAGAACAAGGCCGTGCCCGAAAACGCAAATCCCGGCCAATCGAACCCCACACCGCGCTCATGCCGTGTATCCGGCACGATCAACCAAGCCAGACCGCAAGCCACCACGCCAAGCGGCAAGTTGAGATAAAAAATCCACCGCCAATTGGCATATTCCACGATCCAGCCCCCCAAGGGCGGCCCCAGAACCGGCGCCACCAGGGCTGGCCAGGTCAGCATGGCGATCGCGTCGATCAATTTATCCTTCGGCGTCACGCGCAGCACCACCAGCCGTCCCACCGGCACCATCATCGCGCCGCCCAGCCCTTGCAGGATGCGCAAAATCACGAATTCAGGCAGTGTCCGCGCCAAGCCGCACAATAAGGACGCAATGGTGAACAGCAGGATCGCCAAGCCAAAAACCCGCCTGGCGCCAAACCTGTCCGCCATCCAGCCGCTCGCGGGAATAAAAATTCCCACCGCCAGCATGTAAGCGCTCACGCCGCTATTCAACGCCACGGGGCTGACGGAAAAGCTGCCCGCCATTTGCGGCACGGCCGGCGTGATTACGGTTGCGTCCAAATTCTCCATGAAAAACGTGCCCGCGACCAGCAACGCAACGGCGGTGAGCTTGGCCCCGCCACCTGAAACAGAAGTGTCTTGTGTCAGAATTTGTCCATCCTCACTGAAATCGCCCGTGAGGGCATCCATCCCATATGGAGAATCAGGCATATTCTGGATAAACGCAAGAACGTCAGGGCACCTGCCCTTCATGGCCGGGCGACAACATTCAACCGGTCCGGCCATCAGGCCGTTTCAGCCCCTCACCCCAGGCGCTGGAGGCATGACTGGAACTGTTCCGGCGTATCTATATCCTCCAGCACGCAGGTGCTGGCCACCTCCAGCCTGCACAAGGTCGCCATCCTGTCCTCCAGCAAGGACCGGGCACCTTCATCCCCGCGCAAACAAGACATGACGGCGAAATGGCGCCGCCCCCACAACACGGGGTTGCCAGGCCGTCCCTCGAATACCGGCTGCACAATGTCCCTTCCCGCTTCCGGCGCAAACGCCGCGCACAAGGCGCGCAGCGTGGCGGCGGTCACAAAAGGCATGTCCCCCAGGCAGATCAACGCGCCCGCGCAAGCTTCCGGCACAGCCGCCAGACCGGCACGCAGGCTGGCGGCTAGTCCCTCCCGGTAATCCGGCGCGTCAGCGCCCCTCACCGGAAGTCCCGCCGCCTCACGCGCCACAAGCTCCCGCTCATGGCCGGTGACCATGACCACCGGCCCCGCATCCGCCTCCACGGCCTGTTCCAGAACAGCGCGCAGAATGGTCTTGCCGGACGGCAAGCGCAGCAGCAGCTTGTTCCGCGCGCCCATGCGGCGCGACTGTCCCGCCGCCAGCACCAGAATGGCGATCCGGTGCCCCGCGCTCACACCCGCCGCCTTGCCGCGATAACCGCCGCGAGGATGGAAACGGCGATTTCCCCACCGCCGACGGCGCCGATATTCATCCCCACCGGCGCCTGGATACGCGCCAAGGCCGCCTCCTCCACGCCGCTGTCACGCAGCCGGGCAAGCCGCGCCGCATGGGTGCGCCGAGACCCCAGCGCGCCGACATAAAAGGCCGGAGACATGACCGCCTCGCGCAAAGCGGGATCGTCGAATTTCGGATCATGCGTGAGGGTGACCACCGCGCTGCGGGCATCCAACCTCAACAGGGTAAAGGCCATCCGCGGCCATTCGCGCAGCAGGCGCGTGCCAGGAAAACGCTCAGCCGTGCAAAAGGCCGCGCGCGGGTCCACCACCACGCAACCATACCCTGCCAGCCGCGCCATGGACACCAGGGTCTGAGCAATCTGCACCGCGCCGACAATGATGAGCCGGGGCGGCGGGGTAACGGGTTGGAGAAAATATTCCCCTTCATCGCGCACGACCAAATCCGGCTTGTCCTGCCCCAGCAAATGGGCGGCCGCCTCGGTCAATCCGGCGGGGGCTTCCGGCGAGGGCAGCAGCCAGGCTTCGTCTTCATCCAACCGCCGGGCCAGCACGACAGGCCGGCTTGCATCGGCCGCCTCCAGCAGCGCGGCGAATATCCCCGCTTCGAACCGCCCGACATGGATCTCAATCCGCCCGCCGCAGGCCAGCCCCACGGACCAGGCCAACTCATCCGCCACCCCGAAATCGAGCCGGGCCGGCCTGCCGGTTTTCAAAACCCCCTCGGCGGCTTCGCAAACCGCCCCTTCCACACAGCCGCCGCTCACCGCCCCCGCAATGGCGCCGGAGGCACTGATGGCCATGACACTACCCGCCGGGCAGGGCGCGCTGCCCCAACTGCGCAGGACCGTCGCCAGAGCCACCGCCTCACCGGCGCTGGCCCATTGCAGCGCCCGCCGCAGCGTCTGGAGCATCGCTCCTATCCCGCCGGCCGCATGAAATTCATGACGGTCTGGATAAATCCATCGAAATTATCCCAGGGGATCATATGCCCCGCATCCGGCACATGCGCGACGGTGATTTGGCCTGAGAGGGATTTCAGCTCCTCCTCATCCTCGGGCAGAATGACGCCGCCGCGCATGGCGACCATCAGCAAGGCCAGGCACGGAATATGCGGCACATCCTGATGAACATCTTCCGTATGGAAGCGCTCAAAGGTTTCCACCACGGCGGCCTCGTCGCAGGTATGCAGCCATTCGGCGCGCAATTGCAGCTGCTCTTGCGTCCAGGTGGGACAGAAGGCGCGCATCTCCTCGGCACTCATGCCTTTCAGCGATTGCCGGATGGACTCCACATACCAAGGCAGCTTGGCGGGATATTCACGCCGGCCAGGGCCGCTGACCGGCGGGTCCACCAGTACCATGCGGGCAATATTGGCGGGAGCGTTATGGCCCAACCGCAACGCGATGCGCGCCCCCATGGAATGACCGAGCACAATGCATTCCTTCAGCTCCAGCCCCGCGATGACGGCGGCGGCATCGGCGGCATAGCTGTCGAGATCATAGGCCAGATGCGGACCGGTTTCAGAAAGCCCCCGTCCGCGCACATCCAGCACATGGACATCGAAGCGCTCGGCCAGCGCCTCCGCCACGAACCCCCAGGTGATGGCCGGGCTCGTGATGCCTGGAATCAGTAAAAGCGGCTGCCCCTTGCCGCCATAACGCAGATAATGCTGGCGGATGCCGTTGGCCTGGATATTCGCGCCGTAAAGACATGCACCCATCTCAATAAGCCCCCGAGAGCAACGCGCCGGCACCGGGCACCACCGGCTCCAGTTTCAGCGCCTTCAACATTTGATAGGTCGTGGCGATGGCGGCGGAGATAACAGGTTTACCTGTCAGCGCCTCGACCTTGGCGACGGAAGCCAGGGACGGCATCTGCACGCAGGCGGAAAGCACGATCACATCGGCATCCTTATAATCCAGGCCGGAGACGATACCCGGCAGCCTGGCGGGATCGTGCCGGGCGACATCCAGATTGTCCGGGATCTCAAGCGCGATGGAATCCAGCACCTCGAACCCCTCATGGGCGATGTAATCCACCACCAGCTTGGTCAGCGGTTTCATATAGGGCGTGACCACCGCGATCTTCTTCGCCCCCATCACCTTCAGCGCCTCCACCAGTGCGCCCGCGCTGGTGACCACGGGAGCCGGATGGCCATTGGCCTCGGTGACCTTGCCCAGACGGGCCTGGGATTCACGATGATAACCCAGTCCCATGGACATGATGGCCACCAGGCAGGCATAGCCGAGAACATCCACCGCGGCATCGCTCAGCTCTTCCGCGCAGCGGTCGCTGTGCGCGTCCATCGCCGCCAGCTCTTCCTTCTTCACATGCTTCATGCGCATGCGCGCGGAATGAAAAGTGAAACGCTCCGGGCGGATCAGCTCGCGCGCGCACAGCATCGCCGGAATTTCCGTTTCCATGGTTGTGTTGGAGGAGGGCACGATCTGCCCGATTTTATAAATCTTGTTCATGGTCTCGATCAGTTTCAGTTCAGACGGGCCAGCAAATCGTCAAGGCTCAGCACCTCGCCGCATTTCTGCGCCATGTCAAAGAGGTTGGCCTCATGCGGACCGATGGCGCGGTCGCCCACGCAATCGGAAACGATAAAGGGGCGGAAACCGAGCTGCATCGCATCCAGCACCGAGGCACGCACGCAGCCGCTGGTGACACAACCCGCCACCACCAGGCTTTGAATCCCGCGCGAGGACAGCCAGGACGCCAGAGCGGTGCCGGCAAAAGCCGAGGGCACGGTCTTGCGCACCACATACTCCCCGCGCGCCGGCGCAAGCTCCGGCACGATCTGGCTTTGCGGGTTGCTCTCCGTAAGTTTCAGCAAACTCGGCACTTTTAGCGAGAAGATATTGGCATCCGCCCCGTCATCGGCAAAGACGATGCGGGTATGCGCGATTTTCCAGCCACGCCGGCGCGCTTGCGCCAGCAATGTTGTCGTGCGTGCGATGGCCGGCGGAATATTGCCACCGCCAAAAGCACCCGGGTCCGCGAAGCCATTCACGAAATCGACGATCAGCAGACCGATCCCACCGACGAGATCGATGGCGCCGCCAAAGCCCTGGCGCTGATAGATTTCAACCTCACTCATTATCTCATGCCTTTCCACCACCGGCGGGCAACACCTTGCCGGCCACCACCATCTCCTCGCCATCCAGCGTCACGGTGCAGTTGCGCATCGGAATATCGATATGGCAGGCGCACTCACGGGTGCCGCCCGCCTCGTTATTCGGCCCCATGGACCAGAGGAAATTCCCGGCAAAGGCGCGGCCATCCATGCCCGTGGTCGCCTCACGGTCATAAAGCGACAATACCGACCAGTGGGCGCGCTCCTGCAACCCCCAACCAATATGCGAGATAGCGTAGCTTTCGGGATCGTTGAAACTCGCCATATATTCGCTGAGCAAGTCCGCGTCGAGCCCGCCTTCGATCTTGGTGACATAGCCATTCTGGACAGTGAGTGTCACCGGCTCGGTCACATAGGATTTTTGCGGCAGCAATATATCCCCGCGGTCGAGCACGATGGTGCCTTGCGCCGTGCCCTCGTTGGACCAGGTGGCAAGAAACCCGCTCGGCCAATGGTCCCAGCGGCCTGGCTTGTCGGTAAAGCCATATTCTTCGAGAATCGGAAAATCCCCCAGCGCGAAGCGCACATCCGTCCCCGCGGTGGAGGTCACGCGCATCTCCTTGGCCGCGCGCAGGCGGGCGGAGGCCTTCAGCACGCGGGCCCGGTCTTCTTGCGTCGGCACCATGCGCACCAGCACTTCGGGCGGCTCCACGGCCAGCAGGATCTTCGTGCCGCCCGCCAGAATCTCGTGCTGCTCCTTGGAGAAAAGCAGAACCATGAGATCCAGCACCAAATCGCTCTCCTTCAACGCGGCAAGCGCCGCCTTGTTGCCCGTGAGCGGCGTGGTGCCGAAATAAGACAACAGATCGCGGGTGAGGGATTTCTCCCCATTCACCGGCGGCAGATCCAGCCGGTTGACGATGGCCCCCTTATGCTGGGCCGCGAGACTGGCCATGGCCAATGTCTGCGGATGCGTATTTGAGGAGGTGAGGATCGTTACACTTTGTCCGGCTTGAAGCTCGGATAAAGTCAGAACCTCCATCCAAGCCTCGAATAATTGCTTGTCACTCACGGGCATTCGGAAAACTCCCTTGTTTTCTCACTGAACCGCTCCACGGATCGCGGCGATATGGGCTGGCAGGTCTTTCCATCCCGGCTCCCCTGGCGCGAAGGTCTCGCGCAAATAGGCGATGAGATCGGCAAGCTGCCTGTCATTCAGCACCTTGCCGAAAGCGGGCATGGCGCCACCGCCGGGCAAGGCGGAGGAAGACCCGTTCAGGATCACGCGGATCAGATTATCCGGGGTCTTGGCGAAAAGATTGCTGTTGAGCGCCAGGGATGGGCGGTTGCCGAACATGAACGGCGCCTCCCCTTCATGACAAGCGGCGCAACTGCCGGAGAAAATCCGCCCCCCGGGCGAAGCGCCCGCCGTGGCGGTCAGGCGTTGGGCCGCCGCCTCGTCAAGCTGCGTGGCGCTGGCGGCTTCGGAGCGCGTGTCGAACGACGCAATATATTCGGCAATGGCGCGCACATCCGCATCCGGCAGATGCCGCATCTCCTCCACAACCGGCGCCATGGGACCGGCGGCGGGGCCATGGCGCGCGGAAAACCCGGTGCGCAGGTAATCGTAAACATCCTGTTCTGTCCAGGGGACAGGCGAACGCGACAGGCCGGAGAGCGCCGGCGCGTCCCAGCCTTCCGCCTCGCCGCCGCCAAGATAAGCGGTTTTGAGCCGCTCCGCCCCCAGCGCGTTACGTGGCGTGTGGCAAGCGCTGCAATGCCCCGCCCCCTCCACCAGATAGGCGCCGCGATTCCAAGCCGCGCTTTTCGTGGGATCTGGCGTGAACGGCGCCGTGCTGGCGAACAGCGTGTTCCACCCCGCCATCAGCCATCGCTGATTATAGGGGAATTTCAACGCGCTCGGCTGGGGCGTGCTGCGCACCGGCGGCAAGGACATGAGATAGGCATAAAGCGCCTGCATGTCGTTTTCGTCGATCTTCGCGAAGGAGGGGTAAGGAAAAGCCGGATAGAGATGCTTGCCGTCGCGGCCTATCCCCTCACGCATTGCCCGGGCGAAGGCCGGGTAAGACCAGGCCCCGATGCCGGTTTTCACATCCGGCGTGATGTTGGTGGTGACAATGGTGCCAAATGCCGTTTCCAGCTTCAATCCACCCGCCATCGGTGTGCCGCCGGGGGCTGTGTGGCAGACCGCGCAATCCCCCGCCGCCGCCACCAGGCGCCCACGCTCGATGGCGGCTTGGGAGAACAGCGCCACATCCGGCTTGGCAATTGGCGCAATGGCGGCCCGCACAGGCAACATGCCCGTGGCGAAGGCTCCCAGTGCCGCGCAGCCCGCCGCCAGCCCGGCAAGCGCCGACCCCTTTGCCAGCCGGCTCACGCGCCGCGCCCAGCCGGTCGCGGCTGGCCCCTTCCGGCCGGTCCGCGGCAGCGCCACCGGAACGGAAGGCGTCTCAAGCCCGGGAGACAGGGGCAAGGCCTCATCCAGCCGGGCCTTCACGCGCTCCGGCGTAAAGGGCAACTCGTAGAACCTCACCCCCGTGGCATCGTAAAGCGCATTGGCGATGGCGGCGGCACTGGGAACGGACGCCGACTCCCCCGCCCCCATGGGCGGCTGATCCTGCCTTGGCACCATCAGCACATCGACCTGCGGCATTTCAGGGAAAGTCAGGATCGGATAGCCGCCCCACTCCTTCGCCTCCACGCCGGTCTCATCAAACCGCACCTCCTCCTTCAGCGCGCGGCTGACGGATTGGATGACATTGCCTTCGATCTGATGGCGCACCCCGGATGGATTGACCATCATGCCGGAATCCTGCCCCACCACCACGCGCGTGACCGCCACTTGGCCGGTGGCGCGGTCCACCTCCACATCCGCGATCCACGCGCTCCAGGCCGCTGGCACGCCGGGAAAGGTGCCATGGACATATTGCGCGTAGGCAGCCCCGCGCCCGCGCAGAATCCGCGCTTGCGCATCGGCCTTCGCCGGGCCGGGCCGGGGCCGCCAGCCCGCGCGCTCGGCCACGGCCGTGAGCAAATCCTTCGCGCGTTCATCCGGCAGATGTTTCAGCCGGTAGGCGATGGGGTCTTCTCGCGCCGCCGCCGCCAGCTCGTCGATGAAGCAATCATGCGCGAAACTGTTGGGCATGGCGGAAACGCCACGAAACCAAGAGGCGCGGGCGATGGGGGCCATGTCATGGACCGTGATCTTCTTGGCGCCGTAATCATAAGGCGGCACGGAGGTACGGTCGCCCATCGGCACGGAGACCGGCATGGCGGGCACGATGCCGGTGAGCACCAGGCTCAGCAGCGGCGAGACATTGGATGGATAGCGCGTACTGAACTCATAGCCGCGCAAACTGCCATCCGCGTCGGCGGCACCGCGCACGTCCATGAGCTGGGCCGCCCCTTTCGGTTCCCAGACATGCTCTTGCTCACGGGTAAGCTGCACACGCACCGGGCGGCCTAATTTCAAGGTTAGCAAGGCGGCATCGCCGGACACATCGTCGGCGCAATTGCGGCCATAGCAGCCCGCCGCCTCATGCCGGACAATCTCGATCGCGCCTTCCGGCAAAGCGGTCAGCAGCGCGATATCCGCGCGCAGCATATGCGGGTTCTGCGTGCCGGACCAGACTGTCAGCCTGCCCTCGCGCCACGCGGCCACGGCACAGGATGGACCAATGGACCCGTGCATCTGGTAGGGCCACAGATAACGGCGCTGAAGATCGATCGGCGCCCCATCGAACGCGGCGCCAAGATCGCCGTCCTCGCGCACCACACGCGGAGAATCCGGGTTCTGGCGCAAGGCCTCCTCAATATCGGAAAGATCCGGCATGGGCGGCAGCGGCGCCCATTGCACCGGCAGCGCCTCGGCGATGGCCTGCGCCTGCTCCTCGCGCTCGGCCACCACGGCGATGAAATCGCCCTCGACCACCAGCTGCACGAAACCCGGCATCCCGGCCACCGCCTCGCGGTCGACCGCCAGCAGGCTGCGGCCAAAAAAGGGCCCATGGTCCCAGCCACCATAAGGCGGACGAACGACACGGCCATGCAGCATGCCGGGCACACGCACATCATGCACATAAACCGCCAGACCCGCGACTTTATCGGGAATATCCACGCGTGGCACATGAGCGCCAACGATTTTGTAGTCGGCCGGGTCTTTCACCCTCACGCCATCATCCAGATGCTCGCGCACGGCCTGGCCCGTCAGCAGTTCGCCATAGGCGAAACGCACATTGCCGCCCTCGGGGCCAAGCACCTGACCATCCTCCGTGCGCAGAGCCTCCGGCTCCACCCCGGCACGCAACGCGGCCAGGCGGATGAGAATCAGCCGCGCCTGCGCGGCGGCCTTGCGCAACGGCACAGCCGTGACCTGGATGGTCTCACTGGCGATCGTGGCACCTTGGTTGGGCACCTTGTCTGTGTCACCCAACACCATGGTGGCCTGGGCGAAAGGCAGATCCAGCTCCTCGGCGATGATCTGCGCAAGCGCGGTGCGGATGCCGGTGCCAAGATCCACATGGCCGCAATAGCCGGTGGCGCCCCCCGTCTCATCCAACCGCAAAAACAATTCGTCGGGCAGGTCCTCGATCTTCTGCCCCGGCCGGGCGGAGAGCCCCTTGGGGGCCATGCCAGCACGGACGATTTCAAGAAACCCCGTCATGGCATGCCCTCTTCCAGCACGACTCCGCACACACGGCAGGCGGCGCGCAGAATTTCCACATGCGCGCCACAGCGGCAAAGATTGAAGCGCAAGGCACGCTTGATCTCATCGAGCGTCCGCGCTCCCCCCGCATCCAACAACGCGCGCACCGTCATGATCATGCCGTTCAGGCAATATCCGCATTGCGCGGCCTGCTCCTGAACGAAAGCGTGCTGCACCTCGTCCAGCACACCGTCCTTCACCAACCCTTCCAGCGTGACGACAGGCAACGCCCCCACCTGCGAAACAGGCGTGCAGCAAGCACGCGCCGCCCGCCCGCCGATGAGCACCGTGCAGGCACCGCATTCCCCAAACCCACAACCATATTTTGGGCCGTTCAGCCGCAGATCGTTCCGCAGGACATGAAGCAGGGCCGTGCCCGGCGGCACGGCCACCTCGTGCCATGCGCCGTTCACCCACAACCCGATGGTCGGTGCCTCATCCATGCGTGGACCTTAAAGCCGATACGGCAACGCTCATGCACATTTATCCCAGCGGCACGCTCAGCGGGTCGTAGGAATAGACCCAGGCGGGATCCTCAGGCATTTTCAGCCATGTATTGGCATTGGAGATCGTCTGCACCTTGGTGGCGCGCTCCCGGCGCGTGCGTTCGTAAAGCTTGAACGCCTCCTCGTAATGCTCCAATCCCTGACCGGAGAGGCAGCGCATCAGCACGGTCGCATCCTCGATCGCCATGCAAGCCCCCTGGGCCATGTGCGGACGCATCGGATGGCAGGCATCGCCCAGCAGGCACAGCCGGCCGCGCGACCACAAGCTGAGCGGATCCCGGTTATAGAAAGGCCATTTGGTCACGGTGGTGGTGGCATTGATCAGCGCCGCCACGACGGGATGCGCATTGTCGCCGAACACCTCTTCCATCTCTTCCCGCGACGAATCGACAAAGCTCGTCCCATAGTCCCATGCCTGATCCGGCACGCCCGTGACATAATAATATTCGGACCCATCGCCCTTGGTATCATAGGCCATGATATGACGGGACTTCTCCCACCACCATTTCACGCACGCCTCGAATTCCAAGCCGCTGGCGCGCAGCTTTCCGACATTCACCAGCGCGCGGTGCCCCACCCAGCCGGAGTAACGCGGCTTCTCCGCGCCGAGCAAAACCTCCCGGATGGTGGAGTTAATTCCATCCGCCCCCACCACCAGCCGCGCGATATATTGAGCGCCATTCTCGAACTTCAGCAGCACCCCTTCCTCACGCTCCTCAAGCCCGACGAGGCGATGGTCGAAATGCACCTGGCTGTCCGGCAGCAGGCCCATCTGCACGGCATGCATGTCACCGCGATGAATGGTGATATAAGGCGCGCCATATTCCTTGAGCGCGAAATCCCCGAGCTTGATGCGCGACAGATAATCGCCGCTGCGCCCATCGCGGGAAAACCAATAATCCGGATGCGAGCCGATCTTGGACAACGCCTCCTCGATTCCAAGATGACGGAACACCTTCATGACATTCGGCCCGACATGGATACCAGCGCCCAGACGGTCGAACACCGGCGCCTGCTCGAACGCATGAACACTGAAACCCGCTTGATGCAGCAATGCCGCCGCCGCCGCGCCGCCGAGCCCGGCGCCAATCACCGCAATTTCGATTTTTTCAACCTGTTCCACGACAAACCTTCTTTTCCGAAAAACAAATCGCTGGCGATCAGCCATCATCCTTTTGTTTGTATACAAACAAAACTATGCAACGCAAAAAGTTTTTAGCATTTCAGACGGCAAGATAACGTTCCTGCAATCCTGTATCAGCCATCAGATTTTTCATCCCGCCGGACCAGACAATGCGTCCCTTTTCCATGATCACGGCATCGTCGGCGAGATATTCGGTGAAATGCAGATTTTGCTCGGCGAGCAAAACGGTGATGCCACGTTTCTTGAAAAGCTGAATCGCTTCCGCCATCTGCTCGACAATCAATGGAGAAAGCCCTTCGCTCGGCTCATCCAGCAATACGAGGCTCGGATTTCCCATCAAGGTCCGGGCGATGGTCAGCATCTGCTGCTCGCCGCCACTCATCGCGCCACCGCGGCGCGCGCGCATGCGGCCTAAATTCGGAAAAATCTCAAACAACTCCGCTTCCGTCCAGGCACGACCATCGCGCGCGCCCTGCCGGCCGATTTCAAGATTCTCCATGACCGTCAATTCAGCGAAAATCCGCCGTTCCTCCGGCACATAGCCAATGCCTTGCCGGGCGATCTTATATGGTTCGGCACCGGTAATATCCTTGCCGGAAAACCGCACCTGACCGCTGACCGGCCGGACCAGCCCCATGATGGATTTCAAGGTCGTGCTCTTGCCCGCGCCATTGCGGCCCAGCAAAGCCAGCACCTCGCCCCGCCGGACCGTGAAATCCACCCCTTGCAAAATGACGGCCTGGCCATAAGCCACCACAAGCTTTGAAATATCGAGCATCAATGCCCCCCGCTCGTGCGGCCCGTGCCAAGATAGATGGCGCGGACCTGTTCATTCGCCTTGATCTCCCCCCCCCGTACCCGCAGCGATCAGACGGCCTCGATCGAGAACCAAAATCCTGTCCGACACGTCGAACACAACATCCATGTCATGCTCGGTAAAAAGAACGGAAATTCCCGTTCTGGAAACAAGCCCGCGCACCAGCGCCATCAGCGCCGTCCGTTCGCCCGAAGCCATGCCCGCCGTCGGTTCATCCATCAGCAGGAGCTTCGGTTGTCCCGCCAGCGCAATGGCCAGCTCCAGCCGTTTCAGATCCCCATAAGCGAGAATCCCCGCCGCGCGCTCCGCCTGATCCCGCAGCCCGACCGTCTCCAGCAGGGTCTGCGCTTCATCCTTCAAAAGATCATTGGCACGCGCCCAAAATTTCCAGATCATGTTCCTGCGGGCCAGCAAGGCCATCTGCACGTTCTGCCGCACGGTCATGGAGGTGAAGGTCGCGGTGATCTGGAAGGTGCGCCCGACGCCAAGCCGCCAGATACGCCGGGCACCGATACCGGCGATCGACACGGCCTCCCCCTGCTCGCCCTTCAGCAGAATATTACCCCCACTCGGTGGAAACTGCCCCCCGACCATGTTGAAGCAGGTGGATTTTCCCGCGCCGTTCGGCCCAATCAACGCCAGCATCTCACCTTCGGCAACCTCGAAAGAGATGTCGTCCACCGCCATGACGCCACCAAAGGCCTTGCGCAGATGGTTGACCTGAAGGGTCTTTGTCATGTGCGCCATGCTCAACCCTTCCGCTTTCCGGCGGCAGCCCCAAGGCGTGCCCGCCAATGCTCGGCCGCGCCGCCGATACCTTGCGGAAACAGACTGACCATGAGGATGATCGAAATCCCGAGCAACATCGGCCAAACGTTGGTCGCCGCCTGCAAATAATCACGCAGCCCCGTATAGACCAGCGCCCCGACGACCGGGGCCGCCAAGGTCTGGATGCCGCCGAGCAGCACGACGATCAGCGCATCCACCGAATGCGAGACGCTGACATAGGTGGGAAAGACACTTCCCTTGGCAAACGCGAACAACCCGCCGGCAAGCGCGGCGAACGCACCGGAAATGGTGAAAGCGGCATGGCGCACCAACCCCACCGGAATGCCCGACGCCGAAGCGCGGGCCGGGGCATCGCGCGTCGCGCGCAAGGCAAAACCGAAAGGCGAAAACAGGATCCGGCGCAATAGCAGAACCCCGCCCACGCTCAATACCAGCACCAGGGCATAAAACCCGGCGGCGGACTCAAAGATGCTGTCCGGCCATAGATTCAGAATGCCGTTATCCCCGCCGGTCAAGGCCGTCATCTGCGTGGCCAGGGCCCAGATCACCTGCGCAAAGGCAAAAGTGAGCATGGCGAGATAGATGCCTGACAGACGGATCATGAAAACGCCCACCAGGGCAGCGCACACCCCAGCGACAACGACCCCCGCGGGGATCGCTTCCGACATCGGCAAATTCCAGGCGGAGGCCGTCAAGGCCGCCCCATAAGCCCCAAGACCAAACCAGGCCGCATGACCGAAACTCGGCATGCCGCCAGGGCCCATGACAAAATGCAGGCTCGCGGCGAACAGCATGGCGATCAGCGCATCCTGCATCACGGATAGCACATAACCCGTGTCGAAAACCGGCACCAAGCACGCCGCGACGAAAGCAGCGGCCCCCAGCCCGATCACCAGCCCGTCGGCACCGACCACAAGACGCGGCACATCGCCCACGCCACGCCCGCCACATCCGGCACGGCCAAGCAACCCGTTGGGCTTGAGCACCAAAACCACCGCCATGACGGCGAACACCGCGACCATGACATATTGCGGAATGACGATGGCGCCAAAAGTTTCCAAAACCGCGATGAGCAGGCTGGCGAGAAACGCGCCCGCGACACTGCCAAGGCCACCAATGACGACGATGACGAACGCATCGGACACGGCCGAGAGCGCCATTTGCGATGTGGCGGCGACCTGCGGCAAGGACAATGCGCCGGAAAGCCCGGCCAAGGCCGCGCCCAACCCGAATACGGTGGTGAACAGAATATTCTGGCGGATACCGAGCGCGCCGACCATCTCACGGTCCTCCGTGGCGGCGCGCACCAGCGCTCCCCAGCGTGTCCGGGTAAAGAGCAGCCACAACAACAGCAGCACCACCGGGCCGACAATCATCATCACCAGCGAATATAACGGGAAAAGCTGGCCGGAAACCGGAATCGTCTCCTGCATCCAGGGCGCGCGCGGCAAGGTGACAACCCGCGCCCCCCACAGCAATTGCACGACATTCCCCGCGATCAGCACAATGCCGAACGTCGCCAAGAGCTGATAAAGCTCCGGCACTTTATAAAGCCGGCGGAGAACGAACATTTCAATGCCCACCCCCAGCAGACCGATGAACACGGCGGTCAGCAGACAACCAAGAACAAAAGCCGGAACGGTCTGAGGCAGGTGCGACAGAACGACCCACCCCACATAAGCGCCCAGCATGTAGAGGCTGCCATGGGCGAAGTTCACGACACGGGTAACCCCGAAAATAACGGTCAGCCCCGCCGCCACCAGAAACAGCGAGGAGGCTGTTCCCAGGGCAGTCAAGATTTGAAAAAGGATCATCTGCGTTTTATGACTCAGCTCTTCGGGCGCAGTGTTTCCACGACCGCGTCGGGCGGAAGCACGCTGGCGCCATCGACATAGCGGAAATCGACCATCTTGCCCTTTCCGTTCTCTTGCGCCAACTTGCCGACAAAAGCGCCCAGCGTGCTTTGATGATCGATGGCGCGATACAGGCATTCGCCGAATGGCGTCGGGAAGCTCGCCCCCGCGAACCCCTGCTCCAGATCCGTCAGAGAGAGGCTGGCGCTGCGCTTGACGCCCGCCGCGATGGATTGAATGAGCGTATAACCGATCACCGCGCCCCAATCCGGGTCGTCCTTGAAATGGCTCTTATACATATCGACAAACGCGACATTGCCCGGCGCGGTATAGGCGGCACCAGGATAACCGGTGACAATCCAACCGTCGGGCGTATCGGATCCCAGGGAATCCAGATATTCCGGCTCACCCGTGATCAGCGAAACGACGGAGCGGTTCTTGAACAGCCCGGTGGTGTTACCCTGCCTCACGAAAGCGACGAGATCCGAGGCGAAGGTGGCGTTGAAAATGCCATCCGGCTCGGCGGCGGCCAGCGCCGCGACGGTGGCTGGCGCATCGATCTGATCAAGTGTTGGCCACTGCTCGGCAACAAAGGTGACATCCGGGCGCTTGGCCTTGAGCAGCCGCTTGAACGTGTCGACGGCGGAGGTGCCATAGGAATAATTCGGCGCCACCGTGGCCCATTTTTTGGCGGGCAGCTTGGCGGCATCGTCGATCATCATCGCCACGAGCATATAAATGGACGGCGTCAGGCGGAATGTGTTGGCGTTTCCGTCCTTCCAGGTCAGCGCGTTGCTCAATGCCTCACTGGCCACGTAAAGCGTCTTGGCATGCTTGGCGAAAGAGCTGAGCGCCAACCCGACATTGGACAAAAACCCGCCCGCCAGCATATTGACACGCTCGCTGCGCACCAGCTCGGTCGCGGCGCGAATGGCGTCTTGCGGGTTCGCGCCATCATCCTTCGTGATCAGCTTCAGCGGCCTGCCGCCCACCCCGCCCTTGGCGTTGATCTCCTCCACCGCCATGTTCATCGCATTGCGGTAGGGAATTGTGAATGTCGGAAATGTGGAATAGCTGTTGACCTCACCGATCACGATCGGATCGGCGCTCGCGGCTTTCGCGATATAAGGAACACTCAAGGAAGCCGCCGAGGCGGCCAAAAGATGACGACGCTTAAGATTCATATAAGCCTCCTAAAATAAAGCCGCCGCGCAATCCGCGCCGAGCGCGCGCCAGAACACCACGGTGCACCGGCACAGGCAAACCCATGAAACACGCCGCTCATGCGGCCATCGATGAAGACAGGCAGTTCCTCGCGGCGGGCGGCAACGAACCCACACCGGGAAATACCTCAATCGGCGCGCCCTATACGGGTGGCCATTCAGAAATGTCCGTCATTCTGATCCCCGCTTTTTACCACTCATCCCCATGCCGCATCATCTTGATGACGGCACGATCATATTATTCGTATACAAATGAGTAATCCCAGCCCTTGGCGCGCGTCAACCAACAATTTTGGGTGCGAACCGCTTTTTTACCCCCCACAAAACACAGACTGAACAAGCAGGTTTCACATACGGCTAAATATTAGCCAGCCAGGCTCAATTGAGCGTCATTTCCGTTAAAGCTTCTAAAAATCGCCGCGCCCCGGCCTGAAACAGGGCCGTCAAAGCCCGCGGGACCGGATGTCCATCCCCCGGCTGATCCCGCAAAACCGCTTTAGATGATCTTCTTTAACAGACCCAGCAATCTTTTCTGTTCCGCCTGGGTCAACGGCGCCAGCGTCTCTTCGGAAATCTGGATCGCGGCCTTCAGGCACTCCGCCGCCAGCGCCTTTCCCTCCAGCGTCAGAGACACCAGGATCTGCCGTGCATCGTTGGGGTCTGGTTCAGTCTGGGTAATCCCCTTGGCGCTCAGCCTGTCAATCACCCCCTTGACGGTCGCGGCATCCATGGCCACCAGGCGCCCCAGCTGATTCTGCGAACAATGCCCCAACCGGTCCAGCATATTGATCACCGAAAACTGCGTCGGCGTCACACCTGACGGGATCATGCCGCCAAAGAGAACCACATGGCGCTGCGTGGCCTGGCGTAAAATAAAACCGATCTGCTCTTCGAGCATATATTTTGGTTTTCGACTCGCGGCCTTGCTGGCACGGCTCGCCGCGCGGCGCACATCATCCGGCATCACCAAAACATCCCCATCACCCTGCGTGCGGCCTTTTTGCGCGATTCTCGCATGTTTGGGCAAGCGGACAGCCTGTATTTCCCGTCCCCGCGCCATCGCTCAAGGCCTTACGTCTGCATCCTTGGCCATGATTTTCAGCTTGCGCAGCAGGACGCTGCTCTGAGGCGTGGCGACATCGGCCAGGGTGTAACGGTCGAGAACCGCCAGAAGAGCGGCCAGCGCCTCGTCCAGAATCGATTCCAGCCGGCAGGCGCCACGAATCGCGCACCCTCCCCCCCCCTGGCATTCAGCCAGGGCCAAGTCCTGCTCCAACGCCCGCACGACATCGCCCAGGCCGATTTGCTCCGCCGGGCAGGCCAGCCGCAACCCGCCATGCCGACCCCGCAGCGTCTCCACCAGCCCAGCCTGCCCCAGACGATGCACCACCTTGACCATATGATTTTCGGAAATCTCATAGGCCTCGGCAATTTCAGCGATCATGGCCAGCCTGTCCGGCGCCAGCGCCAGATAAATCAAAGTCCGGAGGCCATAATCGGTGAACTTGGTGAGACGCATGGCCCATATTACCAAGCGCGGCGCCGCGCTTCAATGCGGCAGACGCTCGGTGAAAACCCGCTCCGCCGGCACCCCGCGCTCCATCGCCACGGCTTCAACCGCCTCCAGCATGGGTGGCGGCCCGCAAACATAAATATCCATCTCCGCGTCAGACTCGTCCAAATGCGCCGCCAGCGCCTGCGCCGCGTTACCCGCGAAGCCAGGCCAGCCAGGGCGCGCACGCCAAACCGCCCGCGTGATCCCAAGCTGTGGCAATGCCTGGCACAGCCCGCCAAACACCTCCTCCGCCAGCAATTCATCCTCCTGGCCGACAGCGTAAATCAGATGCACGGGGATCGTGTCCTGAAATTCCGCCATATGGCGGAGCATGGCCAGAATGGGGGCCAAACCGCAGCCGCCCCCCACCAGCACACGCCGCCGCGGGCTGGCTTCATCCAGCATGAACGCCCCCAGCGCGCCCCTCACCTGCAACTCATCGCCAGGCTTGGCGTCTTTCGCCAGCCAACCGGTAAAAGCGCCCCCTGGCACCAGCCGGATCAGAAAATCCAACCGCCCTTCCCAATTCGGCAAATTGGCCAGGGAATAAGCACGCCGCACCCCCGTGGCGGGAACGCATAATTCCATATACTGCCCAGGGATGAAATCCGCCCCCTGCCCCAATTCCGGATCCGGGAGCAGGTCTAAACTCAGCGCCACAATATCGGCCGCGACGCGCTCAATCCCGGCGATAAGCGCCGCACGCTCAGGCACCTGGTGCCGGCGAATCTGCTCCCCGGCATACGGCACCGCCACGGTTACATCCCCATCCGGCAGACAACGGCACAGCAGCACCCCGTCCGGCCCCGCAGGCAGGGCCTTCGCGTTATGCGGGCCCATCTGGTAGGCGCCTTCCACTATATGCGCGGCGCAGAGGCCGCAGCTTCCCTCCCGGCACATGGCGGGCGGGTAAAACCCCGCCGCTTGCGCCGCCGTCACAACGTCCTGCCCTGGCGCGCAAGGAAACTCCACCCGCGCCGAATCATTGGCGATCAAGATCACATTCATATCGGCCCTTCCTTCCGCCCTGGCACCGGCGCGCCCGGGACAATGAGGAGTGTTGTCACGATGCCTGGCGGGTCAGGGCGGCCTGAATATCGGCCCCTGCCGTGGTGATCGGCTGGATACCGAATTTTTCAACCAGCACGTCCAGCAAAGCCGGCGTCAAGAAGGCCGGCAGGCTGGGCCCCAACCGCACATTGCGGATCCCAAGCGCCAGCAAGGTCAGCAGCACGGCCGCGGCTTTCTGTTCGAACCAGGAAACGACCAGAGTTAACGGCAGGTCATTCACGCCGCAGCCGAAAGCATTGGCCAGCGCGGTTGCAATTTGAATGGCCGAATATGTGTCGTTGCATTGCCCAATATCCAGCAGCCTCGGCAATCCAGCGACTTCGCCATGCTCATGCATGTTGAACCGGTATTTGCCGCATCCCAAAGTGAGAAGCATCGTATCCTTGGGCGCTTGGTCGGCGAAATCCGTATAATAATTGCGCCCGGGCGCCGCGCCGTCACAACCGCCGATCAGGAAGAAATGGCGAATATCGCCTTTCTTCACGGCGTCGATCACCTTGTCCGCCACTCCCAGCACGGTATTGCGCGCAAAACCGACGAGAATGGTCTTCTCCGGCAAGGTTTCGGTAAAGCCCGGCATGGCCAAGGCGGCTCGCACCACCTGCGTATAGTCGGCATTGGCGATATGGCGGATGCCCGGCCAACCGACCGGCCCGGTGGTGAAAAGCCGGTTGCGGTAAGCCGGCTGCGGCTCAATCAGGCAGTTGGAGGTCATGACAATGGGCCCGGGGAAGGTTGCGAATTCCTGCTGCTGATCCTGCCAGGCCGTGCCATAATTTCCCGCCAGATGAGGATAGGCGCGCAACCCAGGATAACCATGGGCGGGCAGCATCTCACCATGCGTGTAGACATTGATACCTGTGTCCTTTGTGGCTTCCAGGATGGTCCACAGATCTCCCAGGTCATGTCCCGAAACCAGAATGGCCTTGCCCCGCACCGGCAAAATACGCACCGGGCTTGGCGTGGGCATGCCAAAACGCCCGGTATTGGCCGCATCCAGCGTCTCCATGACCGTGAAATTCAACCGCCCAAGCGCCAGGGTCTCGTCCAGCAACGCCTGAATATCGACAGGCTCGGTTGCCAGAAAAGCCAGCGCATGGGCCAAGCCCGCATAAATTTCATCGCGCGCCTCACCTAGAACCTCCGCATGATGCGCATAAGCCGCAACACCTTTAAGACCATATAAGAGCAACGCCCGCAGCCCGATCACATCCTCGCCCGCCAGATCCAGCCCCGCGCGGATAGAAGCGATATTCGCCTGAGCCAAAAGCCCCGCCAGATCCACGGCGGGTTGAAATTCCACAGCCTGGCTCAACGCCTCCAGCTCACCTCCGGCGGCGGCCACGGCAGCGCGCAACCGGTCCCGGATCCGCGCCGCCTCGGCGATCAGCCCGGTAAAAACCGCACGGTTGAAATTGACATTGGTAAGCGTGGTGAACAACGCATAAAGCGTAAAACTGTCCGCGGCATGATCCGGGGCCGCAACCTGGCGCAGGCGTTCGCTCAACTGGCCGATCCCTTTGAGCTGATAGATCAAAAGATCCTGCAAATCCGCCGTGGTTTCATCCTTGCCGCAGACACCCTTGGCGCTGGCACAACCGGAAAGACCATCCACCCGCGCCGTCTGCTCGCACTGAAAACAAAACATGTGGTTCATCCTCTGATGACAAGACCGTCCCAAAATGTGCTTGCCGGCACATAAGATGTATTTATTATGCATCTTTTTTGGCTCCCTTGATTCAGATCAAAACCCACCCAAAAGATACCCTCCGCGAAAATGCCCGTTGTAATATAAATTCAGGACGCAACGCCCCGCCTTATCCAAGCCACGCCCCATTCGAGCGGCAACAGCCACGGGCGATCCCGAACCAGACAAACCATCCACCCCAGGAACGCCCACTAAAACAAACAGGGCTATTCCACCGCCCCAGTCATGGCGGCCAGCACGGCCCCCAAAGCCATCGCCACGGCAGCCTGCACGGGATCGATCACAGGAATCCCCAAAGCCGCCTCCACCCCCGCGCGGTGCCGCGCCATGCCCGCACAGCCCAGCACGATGACATCGGCGCCATCCGCCATCAAACACCGCCCGGCTTTCGTCAAAACCACCAGCATATCCTCGGCACTGGCGCTCTCATCGACGGATCTGTTAATGGCACACTCCCCCGCGACACGGCTCTCAACCCCCATACGCCGCACATAGCGCCTATGCCGGGGCACCGACGCATCGGACAAGGCAATGACGCCCACCCGTTCTCCCCGTGTCATGGCCGTCAGGATGCCGCTTTCCTGAATCCCGAAAACCGGCTTGGATGTGACAGAACGGCAAACATCGATTCCCGGGTCGGAATAACAGGCGATCACGAAGGCATCGGCATCCGCCCTGCCGCGCACCAGGCCAGCCAGCGGCATCGCCACGCGCTCAACATCGCTCTGCGTCTCGATGCCGAACGGCCCCTCGGCCAATGTCAGGCATTCGATCGCAAGCCTTCCCGGCAGGCTGAACGACGCCAAGGCCCGCCTCAAACCATCCGTCACATCTTGGTTGGCATTCGGGTTGATCACGAGAATCGAACGGTTCATGCCCAAACCTCCATCAGCTTTTGGAAGACAGGCGATAATACTGGCTATTTTCGGGTGCGGTAAAATACCCATCGTAAAACCGCCTGACATAATCCTGCATGCCTTCGGACAGGGTTATCAACCCCCTCTCCGCATCGGTCCTTGGCCGGCTCAGCATTTCTTCAATCTCAGCCAAAACCTTGTCACGGTCGATATTCACGAACCGCCCCTGTTCATAAACGGTCTGGCCATTGATAATCGTGGCATCGACCGCGCTCGTCTTCGCCCGCTGAATGATCGCATCCAGAACCGGAATCAGATCGTCCTGATAGGGATAAAAAGCACGCTTATGATTAATGACCACGAAATCCGCATAACGGCCCGGCGCCAGGCGGCCTATCTGCCCGCCAAACGGCGTGGTCAAGGCGCCATCCTCCGTGACCATGCGAAGAACCTGCGGGCAAGTGGGGGGCATATCATCCATTCCCGGTGTGCGATGCGCCCTCAGAATCAACCGCATCTCCTGCAACATGTCCCGGTCGTCGTTCAGCCCCGCCTCATCGATACCGACGGCCAGACGCACATTTTTCTTCTCATAAAGATTCAACGGCGCCAAGCCGCTGCGCAGACGGAAATTGGAACTGCAATTATGGCAAACGCACACCCCCGTATGCGCGACAAGATCGATATCCTCCTCCGTCAGCCATACAGCATGGCCCAATGTCAGGCGCGGACTAAGCAGCCCCAGTTTTTCAAGATGCCTGACCGCCGTGGTTCCCGTCCTGCGCCGTGCATATTCCCTCTGATAGGGCGTTTCCAGAAGATGCATATGCATTGGCGCCCGATCACGTTGCGACCGGCTGACAATTTCAGACAAGGCCGTGTCGCTGCACCAGTGCAGATTGGCCGGCGCCAATTGAATCCTGGTGAGGCTTTGCCCCGCATTGGCGTCCACCAGCATATCGTAAAGCTTGAGATGGTCAGACAGGGAAATCTGCTTTGGCTTCAGAAAAGCCGCCATTCGCGCGGACAGCCCCTCCGGCAGGGTCGCCAGCAAGGCCTCGTCGCTGTCATAGACAAACAGATTCTGGTCCCTCACGGCATAAGAATACGAGGCCCGCATGCCTATATCCCGATACGCCTTCAGAATTTGCTGAGCCGTGCCAAAAATTTCCTCGATTGGCCCTGGCGTCCACCCATGAAGATGCTGCACGGTGGTAATACCGCTCGAGATCATCTCAAAAGCGGAATAAAGTGTGTCCAAATAACGCTCGACCGTGCGCGCTGAAAGTCTGCTGGCGAACCACAACTCCAGCGCATGATCCGGCGAGCCCAGTTGCAAGGGGGTCAGACCGACATGATGATGTGAATTCACAAACCCAGGCAAAATGATCTGATCGTCGGAACCAAGGATTTCAGCGCCAGGATTCTCCGCGAGAATTTCCGCAGCGTTCCCGATCTGACGAATGATACCGTCCTGGTGCAGGATAGCACCATCCTCAACGATCTCGGGCGTATGACGGTCATGAACACCACATACGATCCACTTCGCCTTCGCAATCTTCATGGCCACTGAACAATCTCCAACAATTTCCGTTACACGACAGACGAACGGCCCCTCGAAACGGGGCCGCCTGATCGTTGCGCCTGGTTCAACCAGCCACCACTGGCGATAGACCAACCATCTCGCGCAGATGCTCCCGACGGACCACCACGCCAATACCGACCAGATAAAACATCACGGCGGCGACCCAACCCTCAAACGGCGCCAGCCCCAGGCTCAACCCAACATTGGGGATCACATTGCCGGGAATTGAAAGCAGGATCGACACCATCACACCAAACAATAGCGCGGCAATGGCAACCCAGTTCGTTGTCTTCAAGGACTTCCACGCCACAACGCCGGACAAATCGCGCCGCACGCCAAACAACCTTGGCAAAATCAACACATCGATCGCCATGATGGTGGTCGCGGTCGGCACTGTCGAGGCACCGATACCGGCGACAATGAAAAAGACATCGACACTTGCCGCGGTCGCCATCCAAGCGGAAAGCAGGCACCCGCCAACGACCAAAACCGCGATTGAATAATAACGCTTCATATTGAAGACATTCGTCATCGCATTGATCGACTCATAGAGATTCATGTCGTTCAAGGCGAACTGGGAAATCAAGATAATGATCGCGGCCAGCGGCGCGGATCCAAACAGGCAATGCATGATCAGTTGCGCCTGCTCCGACGGGCTGGATGCCGCGGAGCTAAGCCCCATCAGCCAACCCGCGACGGGAAACAGAAACAGACCGATTATATAGGAAACAATCATCGGCAACGCGACACGCATGAAATCAGGTCGGGAGAAGCGCCACACATCGGGCTCATTGCCGTAGGCTCCCGCGCCAATCACCATTGTCGCCGTCGCCATGATCGAGGTCGTATCGGCCATTTTCGGCGTGGCCCAGATAACGCCGGACGGTGTGGTCATGAACGTGCTGACAAGAGCATAGACCGCCACGAACAAAATCACCGGCGCCACGAACCTGCCGAATGCGCCAATTCCCTTGAAACCGATGATATTATTCACCGCCATCAGCACCGTGAACAAAACCCCCAGCAAAATGGCCGAGACAGTAAGCCACGGGACAATGCCTTGCAAAAGCTGGCCGGTATAAACCGCTTGGAATGAATACCAGCCGCTGCCCATGATGATCAGAAACATTGAAACCAGGATGGAGCCAAGCTTGCCAAACACGGCACGCGCCAGGAAAGGCTGCATCTGCCCCGTGACAGCCCCCAGATAACCAGCCAATACGCCATAAATACACAGCCCGATCGTGCCAATGCCGCATCCATACAGAAGATCCAGAAACGGCTGGCCCGATTGCTGAGCGGAAAAACCAATAAACATGCCGCCCAGGCTGGTTTGCGTGGCAAGCCATAACAACCCCATCCCCAGCGCTCCCCGCCGCTCGTTCAGCGGAACGACATCATAGGCAAGATCGTAGGAAAGCGCTTCTCCCACATCTTCTTCATGTACGATCTCAGCTTTATCCTGCATATCTGTCTCCATCGGGCAAAAACGAAAGATTCAATTCAAGAAATGGAAAACTGGACATCACCTCGCCTCGCATGCTTCGGCCAGGCACCGGTCCAGCCGCAACAGCGACCCGAACAAAACCGAAGCACCCAGCGCGATGTCTCCGCTCTCCGCCCATTCTTCCTGGCAATGGCTGCGCCCGTCGCGGCAGGGCACAAACAGCATCGCCGCCGGGGCAATCTTCCTGATCCAGGCGGCATCATGACCAGCACCGGACACCATGCGCGGCGGCGCGACACCAAGAGCCAAAGCCTCCATTTCCAACAAACCGCACAACGCCTCATCGAATAGAGCCGGTGGGTTATCCGACAATCTCCTGATTTCACCACCATCTGTTTCGACAGCCTCCGCGAGGATTCCGCTGAACGTCTCCATATCCTCGCGTTCTGACGCACGGGCATCGACCAGCATGGTCACCTGGCCCGGCACCACATTCGCGGCATTGGGCTCCACCCGCATCTCGCCAACCGTTGCGGTAAAATGCCCTCCCTTCGAGGACAAAGCAGTTGCCGCCTCGCGCACGGCCAGAACGATGCGCGAGGCTTCCACCAGCGCATCCGCCCGGTTGGCCATCGGGGCCGTCCCCGCATGATCAGGCCGCCCCCGCATCGTCACGGCAAAACGCGTCAGCCCCGCAACCGCGCTGACGACACCGACATTTTGCCGCCGCGCCTCCAAAACAGGCCCCTGCTCTATGTGCAATTCCAGAAATCCACGTATATCGCGCCTTGCCACAGCTTTTCCCGGCGTTCCGCCCGCTTCACGAATTGCCTCGCGCAACGTGCGCCCACCCACCTCGCGGCTCAGCCAATCATCCGGCAATTCGCCGATCATGCCCCGGCTGCCGACACAGGACACTCCAAAGATCGAAACCTCCTCCGAGAGAAAATCCACGACCTCCAGATCATGAGCCAGCTCGATCCCGCGTTCCTCCAATATGCGCGCCACCTCAAGCCCCGCGACAACGCCGGCAATGCCGTCGAAGCGCCCACCTTCAGGCACGGTGTCCGAGTGCGAACCGATCATCAGCACCCCGGCATCGGGGTTACACCCCATGCGCCGCCCGATGAGATTGCCAGCCTCGTCGATCCTGGTTTCCAACCCAGCTCCCCGCATACGTCCGGCAAGCCAGGCTCGTCCCTCGGCGTGCAAGGGTGTGAAGGCTCGCCTGGTCCAGGGGCGGCCAGGTTCGGTCAACGCCGCCAAGGCCGCGATATCCTCGCCGATGCGCCCTGCTTTCGCCGGCAGATTGCTCATGCCCGCGCCCTTGTATACGGCACGGACAGCGGCGGGCGCACAAAGCGCCCACGCCCAGGAGCCGCCACCACCTGGGATCCGTCGAACACCAACTCACCCCGCGAATAGCTACCCGCCACACGCCAAGGTAGCTTCATACCGTCATAAGGCGACCAACCAGACACGCTGTTGCCTCTTTCCGCCGCCTCATAAAGCCAAGGTTCCGGCGTCAACACGGCGATATCCGCGTCCCGCCCGACGCTCAGCGCGCCTTTGACATGATCGATGCGGAAATGCCGTGCCGGATTCGCGGCCATCAGCTTCGCCGCCCAGGTCAACGGCACCCCCCGCTCCTGCGCTCCCTTCACAAAGAGCGGCATCATCGTCTCCAACCCCGGCAAGCCGGATGCGTTGGCAAGCATGTCCGGCTTCGTCTTGCGGTCCAGCGACCAGCTTACATGATCGGTGGACAGCAACGTGACATTGCCTTTGACAACTTGCCGCCACAGCCCTTCAACCTCGGCGCGCGGGCGCAAGGGCGGGTTGCATTTGGAACGTCCCCCCAAGCGTTTCGCGTCGCTCTCTTCATCCAGAGTCAGATAATGGATCAAGCATTCCGCCGTCGCCTCATGGCCCTGGGCACGGTACGATGCCGCGATCTCATATCCACGCGGCAAGGAACAATGAACAACATGCGCTGGGCATCCGGTCGCCGCGCCTATTTCATAAATTTCCGCCATCGCCAGCAATTCGGTCAATGGCGGACGAGAGAGCCCATGCGCGGTATAATCGGTGATGTTCGCCGCCTTCACCTTTTCCATGGCCCAGCGGACATATTCATCATGCTCATTGTGAACCCCAGCCGCCAGCCCGGTCCGCGCGACCTCCTCAAAGCATGCCGCCATCAATGGCGCGGGAATACGCGGGAAACGCTTCGGGTCGGTCCCGAAGGTGGAAAATTTGTAGCCCGCGACCCCCGCCGCCGCCTGCTCGGCGATCCGCGCCGGGCCTTCCAAAGGATCTATGGTGCCATAAAGCGCGAAATCGACACGCGCCTGCGCGGCGGCATGAGCGCTCTTGCGTGCAACCGCCTCGGCCGAACAAACAAGGTGCCCTTCGTCATAAGGCATATCGACAATGGTGGTCACACCACCCGCCGCCGCGGCACGGGTGGACCAGATGAAATCCTCCGTATCCTTCTGGCTGAGCGAATGCACCTGCGCATCGATCGCGCCGGGCAGAATGAGCGCGCCCTTAACCCACATTCCCCAAGTAAATCGCTGATTTTGCTGTCAGGATCTCAATATTTCCGATATAAATCATGGTGTTGATGGCCGTGAGGGGCGCGTTTGATGGATCACCCAGAGGGTGCGGGTTCGA
>NZ_JBFWIX010000011.1:0-117942 GCF_050253495.1 Acidocella sp. | reverse complement strand
CTTCGCCCGCAGGCTCAAGACACTCAGCGGCCTCACGCCTTACGAATACGTCTGCAAAGTCTGGACTTCAGAGCCAGACAGATTCATCGTCAACCCGATCCACCAGATGCCGGGACTGAACAACTAGCATCCGACGCTGGCCTTGATCCTCAAAGTTGGAAACTGCACGGCAAAACTCAGTTCCGCTAGGAATTCGTCAGACCCACCAGAGGATCAGCAATCTCCTCACTCTCGTCGGCCAGCTTGGGTGTATAGTAATAGCATGTCTCGCTCAGCCCGAATGCCCGGTAGGTATAGCTCAAATATTTCTTTCAAGGTACTATTTTTTCTTTTTGATTAAAATTTTTATTGCCGTACGTTATCATTATGCCTATCCTATCGCTGCATTCTGATACTGTGGCAGGTGCCGCCATCCGCTCAGTATCTTATGTATTTTCAATCCCTGACACTCTTAATGTGGGGAATTTTTACGCTCACCATTTTCCCGTAAAGGCAAAAATATGAAGCCACGCGTTGCAATTATCGGCGCCGGACCAAGTGGATTGGCACAGTTACGAGCCTTCGAAGCCGCAAAGAAACAAGGAGTTGAAATACCCGATATCGTCTGTTTTGAAAAACAGGCCAATTGGGGAGGGGTATGGAATTATACCTGGCGGACCGGCCTTGATGAGTATGGCGAGCCCGTGCATGGCTCAATGTATCGCTACCTTTGGTCAAACGGCCCCAAAGAGGCTCTAGAATTCGCTGATTACTCGTTTGAAGAGCATTTCGGCCGCCCCATTCCTTCCTATCCTCCGCGTGCCGTTCTCTGGGATTATATTGTTGGGCGCATGAAGAAAGACAATCTGCGCCGCTATATTCGCTTTCGGTCACCGGTGCGCGACGTAGTCTATGACGAAAAAACCGGAAAATTCACGATAACCATCCGAGATCTCGTCAATGACCACCTTTACTCAGAAATTTTCGACCATATTGTCGTGGCTTCAGGACATTTCTCCACACCTAACGTGCCCGACTTCCCTGGTCTTGAAAAATTCCCAGGCCGCGTCATGCATGCGCATGACTTCCGTGATGCGGTAGAGTTCGCGGGTAAACGTATTCTGTGTGTTGGCAGTTCTTATTCCTCCGAGGATATTGGCACACAATGCTATAAGTATGGAGCAAAAGAAATAATCTTCTCCTATCGGACAAAGCCCATGGGGTTTGCTTTCCCCAAGGCCTTCTCCGAAGTACCTCTGCTTCTCAAGGTCGAGGGGAAAACAGCTTACTTCAAGGATGGCACCGAAAAGGAAGTAGATGCAATCGTCCTCTGCACGGGCTACCAGCACCATTTTCCTTTCCTGCCTGACGACATGCGTTTGAAGACCAATAATCGCCTCTGGCCATTGGGCCTCTATAAAGGAGTCGTTTGGGAAAAAAATCCAAAACTTCTTTACCTCGGCATGCAGGATCAATATTACACATTCAATATGTTCGATGCCCAGGCATGGTTCGCACGCGATGTCATTCTTGGCAAAGTCTCGCTACCATCTCTGAAAGAAATGCAGGACGATAGCCAATCTTACCGTGAACGGGAAGAGGCCTGCACCACTCCTTCAGAAGATATTGACTTTCAGTGCAGCTATATCCGCAACCTACTCGGTCTAACGGATTATCCTGACTTCAAGCCAGAAATCATGGCTGAGCAGTTCAAGGAATGGAAGCATCACAAAGAAGAAGATGTCCTAACTTACCGAGATCACAGTTTTTGTTCGGTTCTCACCGGCACCGAAGCCCCTCCCCTGCGCACACCATGGATGGAGCAGAAGGATGACAGCCTGGAATCTTTCCTAGCTAACCACTAAAACAAAAAAGCCGCCCGAAAAGGCGGCTTTTTTGTTTCCATTTGCTCTAAAACATTTCAAACAACCAACAGGTGTAAATTCAAATCGCCTCTTGCTCAGCGGCGATACCCATATTCAGCACCCGGCCATCATCATAGACCGCCAAATAATCAACAATCATTTGCCGGTAGCGTGCCGTACCTTTATATTCTGCAAGCTCCGGATGCAAATCCCTCAGCACACGATGCATCCTGATTGCCCATTTTCTGACACGCACAAGTTCCTCAAGCCGAATCAGATACCCACGGATACCAAACAAAATTGCGTTTGAACGTGATAAACGCGTCAATGTCTGTAACTCGACACGTAAGCACATATCATGGCCAACCGTTTGCGGTGTGATCGCAGCCCGCTCAGGTCCCCAAAGCGGATAATTTTCCGGCGACGTGTCCAAACGTGGATTGGCGGTCAATGTCCAGTTCAGCCGCCGCATTGGTTTTCCATGCTGCAAACGGAGCAGAAAAGCCAATGCACGGTCAAATACCCCCATCTCATGAGCAACCGGGACTGGACCATGCCATTCGTGAAAAGACATGCCGATATCAAAATTCAAAGACCAATCAGCCTGTGACGTAATCATCCCCCCATCCATGAAGAGATTATTATCCCGCTGATCCTGCAAAGAGAAATCACCTTGCACCTGGCGAGTAATATATTCGAATGGTGGATAAGGTAGGGTTTCTGGATCACCGAACACGAAAGATTGTTCAATTCCAAGCGGGTGATTTATCCAATGCCAATGATCACCATTCTTGGTGAGGCTGAAGTGGTGCGGATAATCCAGAGCGAGATTCTCCATCAGCAACTCTAAAGTATCCCACTGCGCTTCCATCATATGGGGAAGAACCTGACAGCGCAGGGGGTCTTGCTGCAAAACCAAGGCGCGATCAGCCATATCGCCAACGTAATGCTCATCAAGATCGAATACAGCATCAAAGGCCTTGGTTTCCCCACCACGTATATGTGGCTCTATATTCACTGAATACATATAGGTATCTTCAGGGAAGGGAAAGGGAAAGCGCAAGATCGCCTCATCCGAATTAGAGAAGCTGTAATCTTCGCGGAAACTCTCGGCAGGTTTCAGATTGAGATCCATGGTTCAAAAATCCAGTATGAGTTCTGGGGTGATAGCGCGGGAGACACAAACCATGATGGATTTTCCAGAAGCTTTATCAGCATCCGACAAATAATGATCGTGATGCTCAGGCGTGCCATCCAGCACAGCCATACGGCATTCACCACAAGCCCCACCACGGCACAGGCAAGGCGGATTTAATCCCGCCGCTTCCAGTGTATCTAACAGCGTGTCATCTGTTCCTACATTCAAGGTGATTCCAGAACGCTTGAGCCGCACGGTAAAAGGCTTGCCGCCAGTAGCGGCCCCAAAACTCTCCAAATGAACCTTGGTCGCTGGCCAGCCTTGTGATTTTGCCGCCGATGCGGCAATCCCCATGAAACTTTCCGGTCCACAGATGGAAAGATGCGTATCCAGCTTTTGTTTAGCCAGCAGCGCATGCAAATTCAATGCAGCGCGGCTGGTGTGCAATGTGGCATTGGCTCCTGGAGGGAGCAAGGCACGGAAAGCATCCGCCTCATCCGATTTGCAGCAATGATGCAGTTCGTAGTCAAGCCCTGGAATTTGCAGATAAGCGAGAAACGGCGTGATCCCAATACCTGCGGATAACAGCAAATGGCGCTTGGCGCTGCGCGGTGGGCTGAAGAAATTCTGTGGCGGATACCCAACCAACTCGTCACCAGGTCGCGCATGATCATGAAGCCAGCGCGATCCACCTCGAGAATGTTCAACTCTGCGCACGATAATCTGGTAGGCTCCCACGGGAGCACCGATCAGAGAGTATGCATTCTTCCGCACGCGTTCGCCATCCGGAATTTCCAGAATCAAATGCGCGCCAGCGCCGGCCCAAGGTAGATTAGACCCCGAAAGAGTAAAACGCTTCAACCCGGGAGAAAGACTGTCTATGGCTGAAATCGTGAGTTTCATGTGGTAAAGACCTCCGGCGCCGGAATTTCACCAGGCACTTCCGCATCCACCTTGACTCCCATGAAAGCAGCAAGGCGGCAGGAAAAATGGTCCCGCACGAACAAGTTGGCTTCGCAGACCGGGCACGGCACGATGTTCACCGCCACATCCTCAATCATTGTCCGGCAATGGGTACAATAAACACGCCGAAGCTTGGGACCAGCCTGATGCAGGAATATCTCCCCCCTGCCTAACCCCACCGTCGTGGCGATGTTATTGGCATCCCAGATAAAGGCCTCAGAGCCAACGGCATAAAGCCTCAACCCAATGCCGGCGCGCGCCAATCTGTGTTCAAGCTGCGCGAAAAGTTCCGTGATTGAACGGAAGGCATGATTGTTCCCCGTGGCGAACGCTGGAATACCAGGACCAGCATGGGCCACGCACCAGACCTCCACCTCGCTTAAACTGTCATCAAGTTCCACCGGTGGAGTTGGCAGACTGGTAACGACAAGATGCGCCGTGCCCGTAGGGTCCAACGCAAAGGGCGTATAAACGGGACGGCTCTTGCTCATCACCCCACCGCCGTGCGCTTGGTCTTCTTCGGATCGTCAAACGGCAAGCTGTGAGCAATGGCCGGAACACCGCCCACCAGCAGCTTCGTATCGTGCACGGCCGCCGCGACATCCAACCTCGCTATGGCCATGGATTTTCCAGTTAACGTAGAGATCATTGGGCAGGTGACGACACCAACCTTCTTCCCACCCTGTTCCACGATATCACCAGGGGCCGCGGCCTTGTCGCTTTCCAGCAGCAAACCGAAAATCTTGAAACGCTCCCTGCCCTTCAAGCGATAATGTTCTTCAGCGCCACGGAAGCCTGTCTTGCCAGGGCTGACCGTGAAATCCAGCCCCAGTTCCCACAAGGTATCGCCAGGAGCTTCATTCTCGAACGGATACATTTCTGAGTTATCATAAGGATAGAAGAGCAGATAGCTTTCCGTGCGCAACAGATCGAGCGCCGTGAAGGCACAGGGGGTAATTCCCATCTGCTTGCCTTCCTCCAGGATTGTATCCCAGATGGTTTCCGCATCCTCTGACTTGCAAAAGATTTCATAACCGCGTTCGCCAGTATAGCCGGTGCGTGAAATCGTCACAGGCTTGCCGAACAAGGTCGTGCCCATATGATGGAAATATTTCAGATCGCGAATGCCAGGCACATGCTTGGCAAGATAGTCGACCGCCAGCGGCCCTTGCAGCGACAAATCGAGCAAATCGTCATCAAACAGCATCGTCACATTGCGGCCATAGCAGGCCTGGGTCAGCGCCTGATGCGCGCCACCAGAGCCGTGCACCACAAACCAGCTATTTGGCCCGGTGCGGTAGAGAATGCCGTCATCGATGAATTTGCCGGCCTCGTTCAGGAAACAGGCATAGGCGGATTTGCCCGGCGTAATCTTTCCGACATCGCGGGTGGTGAGATAATCTAGAACCCCAGCGGCATGAGGGCCGTGCAAATGCAACTTTTTCAGACCGGAAACATCCATGAGGCCAGCCTTGGTCCGGATGGTGACATGGTCTTCCTGCACATCATGCGCATAGCTCCAAGCCGTGGGCATGCCGTTCCAATCTTCAAGTTTCGAGCCAAGAGCGCGATGTCGGGAGGCGAGAACGGCGTGGCGCCAGGAGCGTGTCATGCGTAAACCTTCTTGATCTAATAGGAGAATTTAAGCCCGCGGGCATTCGGCCAAAAAGCCGCGCAAAATTCCCTGACGGATTTTCCACGCCAAAGTTCAGGAATATCAGCGCCAGTCATATTGCCCAAGAATACATCCTTCACAGAATTTCTTCTTGAGAAGAGAAGATAATTCAAAAGAAAACTTTCTGTCAATGCAAAGTTTTCCATCGCCTCAGCTTGCGAACACGACCGTCTTCGCGCCGTTCGGAATGACCCTGTCCTCCAGATGGTAGCGCACGGCGCGGGCCAGCACCCGGCGTTCGATGTCGCGCCCCTTGCGGACCAGATCCTCGGGCGTGTCGCCATGGGTGATGCGCTCCACATCCTGCTCGATGATCGGGCCTTCATCCAGATCCGCCGTCACGTAATGCGCCGTGGCGCCGATCAGCTTCACACCCCGCTTATGCGCCTGGTGATAGGGCTTGGCCCCCTTGAAGCCCGGCAGGAAGGAATGATGGATGTTGATGCAGCGGCCAGACAGTTTCTGCGCCAGCGCATCCGAGAGAATCTGCATATAGCGCGCCAGCACCACCAGATCCGCGCCGCTCTCCTTCACGATCGACCAGATCTGCCCTTCCTGCTCCATCTTGCTCTCCTTGGTGATGGGCAGATGATGAAAGGGGATCGAGCCAAAATCGAGCCCGTTATAAACCTCGCGGGCGTGGTTCGAGACGATCCCCACCGGCTGCATCTCCATCTCCCCGATCCGCCAGCGATACAGAAGATCCTCCAGGCAATGATCGAATTTCGAAACCAGCAAAAGCACCTTGCGCGGCGAAGAATGATCCGAAAGCTTCCAGATGATTTTAAACGGCTCCGCGATGGTGGAAAAACCCTCCCGCAGGGTCTCAACACAAGCCCCCTCGACAAGGGTAAAGGCAATCCGAGCAAAAAACTTGCCGGTCTCAACATCGTCAAATTGCTGCGCTTCGCGGATGTCCGCGCCGGCCTCAAACAAATAGGTCGCGACCGCCGCGACAATCCCCGGACGGTTCACGCAAGAAAGGGTCAGCACAAATTTGGCCTTGGACATGGAATCAACTCTACATAATCAAACCGCTTCGCGGTTCTTGGGTTCTGGGTAAAATTTTTGGATTTTTGTCAGGAAATTACGCCCGGACGCGGGTTTTCTCAGGATCGTAATGCGGGAATCGAACAACAGTGGCGTCCAAGCGCTTTTGATGTCCATCCAGCTTGCCAATCTCAAGCATCGTGCCAATTTCCGCGTAGTAACCATCGACACGCGCAAGGGCAATGGACTGACCCAAAATGGGAGAACGCATGGCGCTCGTCACCACCCCAATCTGCGCACGTCCACTATGCACGCAATCTCCATGGTGAACGAGTTCATTGCCTTCGATCACAAGCCCCACCAATTTACGCAATGGATTGGCTGCACGGCGGCGCAAGGCATCCCGTCCGATGAACATCTCCTCACGATCCGCCACGGCAAACCCGATACCAGCCTCATAGGGATCCGTTTCGTCGGAAAACTCGTGCCCGGCAAGGATCAAACCAGCTTCTATCCGCAGCATATCCAATGCTTCAAGTCCCATCGGTTGGATGCCGACACTAGCCAACCTATCCCACAAGGCGACAGCATTGCTGGGATGCACCCAAATTTCATAGCCGAGTTCACCTGTATAGCCGGTGCGGGACACAACCAGGGGAATGCCATCCGGACCATCCAACCGGCCGATCGTGAAGCGGAACCATTTCAGCTCATTCAAGGAAGGCTGCAATAGCGGGGTAAAGATCAACGGTGCCAGCAACTCCCTCGAAAGCGGCCCCTGTACCGAAAGATTATGGAGCTGATCCGTGGAGGAGCGAACAAACACCCGCAATTGCCGTTCCTTCGCGAGCTCCCTTAGCCATATAGCCGAGTAATCTGAGCCACAGACAAACCGAAAATTATTAACGCCAAGCCGCATGATCGTGCCATCGTCGATCATACCACCATTTTCATAACACATGGCCGTATAGACGACTTGCCCAACCGATAATTTACGTACATTGCGCGTCATGGCCACAGCCAACAACGCTTCCGCGTCTGGCCCCGTAACTTCGAACTTGCGCAGCATCGAAAGGTCGATCATTCCCGCGGCATTTCGGCAAGCCAAATACTCGGACACCACGCCAAAATCCGTAAAATGGGAAGGGAGCCAGTACCCGTTGCTCTCAACAAAATCACGGGTTAATTTCGAAGTTGCCTGATGGAACCCGCTTTCACGGGTCAGTCGAGGCTCAGCGTCAGGCGTCATGCGATTCGCGATCCCTTTTGAAAAAACCTCAGATTTATCATAGACTCGGATCAGAATATCCGTCGGGTCATAAGCATTGGTGGTAAAGACATCATCGGCGCAGGAGGAGCTGGCGCAGATCAAATCACGCAGGGCCCGCAGCAAAACATAATCGCCCGGACGGGACCATGCTTCATCCGCGACAATCGCGCCATCCGCTCCAACTTCCGTGTTGAAGAAAAAATTGATGGCCGGCCAGCCGGCGCGTGGCAAAATTCCAAATGGATTTAGAACTTCGTTGAAATTATCTGAGCAATTGCCATGCCCTGGGTAGCCCGCATCGGCATATCCCTTTGCGTTGCAGGCCAGACCAAAAGTGTCGTGTCGTCCGCAGGTATCACGAATAACCTCCACCATGGGTAGCATGCGATCATCGAAAAATTTCGAATACAAACCGGGCCCGGGGTAAATCCGTCCTCCCAGCGTGCGGGTTGCCGTCGCATCCAGCTCATGCTCTGGACACAACGCATCGAAAGCCAGAAAATCAGAACATTGCTGACCATCGAGATCAATGATCTGGATATAATCGCCCGCTTCAATCCGATATGATTCCGCAGTCGCGGCACGGACCAAAATCTCCGCCTTCACCTTTGCCAACGGCACGGGGAAATTTCCAATTGGCCGTTGCACATTCACCCGCAGATCCGTGGGAGGCATTTGTTCATGTGGAAGCATCGGCTGTCCTGGCGCGGCGACGGAAACATTACAGTTTTCTTCAGCCTCCATGCGAAAAGCCGTGCCGGGCAAGGAATTTCCATCCAGGACCTCACATGGCAGCCCATCGGCGATTTGAATTTCACAAGGCTGACCACCTTGCTCATCCACCACCTCCAGACTCTCGCCTTGCCGCAACACGAGAGACAACGCCTCCCCGCCACGAACATAGAAAGTTTCCATCAGCACGTTGGATTTCACAAAATTACGCACCAGCATCTCCGCCTGGATTCAAGTGAAATTATTTAAAACAAAAACAACAACTTACAAGAATATTGTCCGGGCTAAACCAGTGAAACGCCCCAATGGAAACCTCCCAAGCCAAACAAGCGATGAATTTACCATATCGTTTTCAAGCCGTTGCATTAGCCGTATCCCTTCCCTCCCCAACCGATCATTCCGCGAAGCGAGACCGTCGCCTGATAGCCCCCCATGGAGAAGGCCAACATCGCCCCCTCCCAACCGGTTGCTCGGTCACGAGACGAAGATTTAAACATTTTTATTATAAGGCAACTTTTGTGCCAAATACTAAACTTGATTTTAATTCGCCGCCGAACAGGCTTTTCCCTGGGATGTGAACCTTGCCTTCTAGGCCAGGAAAAAACTTTTGCTTTTTTTTGTTTCAGTCAAGTTTTGTTTTTAGGCGATAAGGCTATAAAATCATCAAGCACAACCAAGCTTGGCCGCGCGGCGCATGACCATCGCTCGCGGCTTCCCTTCTTTATAAGTATTTGAATATAAAGTGATTTATTTACCTTACGGTGCAAAAGGCAATTTCCCTTGTATTTGACCCGCACTCGGCAGGTCGCTTTCCTTGAAGCCGCCTCCCAGATCCTGGTACAGCGCGATGCTTGCGAGCAACCGGTTTTGCTGAATGGAAAGCAGGGTCTGCCGATCGGAAAGCAACGTCACCTGAGCGGTCACCACCGTGGTGTAATCCGCCGTTCCGGCGCGATACTCATTCAAGGCGATTTGCGCGGCGCGAGTGGCATCGGCCACCGCACGCTGCTGCACCTCAGCCTGCTTGGCGTAAATCCGCAGGTTGGAAAGATCATTTTCCACATCCTGGAAAGCAGTCAGCACAGTCTGCCTATAGGTTTCCACGCTTTGCAGATAACTCGCCTTGGCGGCCTCCACGGCCTGACCGCGCGCGCCACCTTCAAACAAATCCCCCGTCGCGGTGGTGCCCAAGGACCAAAGCGCGCTGGAGGCGTTGAATAAACCCGTAATGGGGTTGGCCGAGAAGCCCCCCAGCGCGGAAAGCGACAGGTCTGGATAATATGCCCCCACAGCCACTCCAATGAGTGCGTTCTGCTCGGCCATGCTCCGCTCCGCGGCGGCTATGTCAGGCCGGCGTTCAAGCAATGTGCTGGGCACTTGTGGTGGTGGCACGGGTATGTCGGCAATCTGCGGCCCCTCGGGGATCGAGAGTTCAGCCGGTGCATGACCCGTAAGCACCGCAATGGCGTGCTCATATTGCGCGCGCGTGGCCCCCTCCGCCACCAAGCTGGATTGTGCCCCATCCAACTCAGTCTGGGCCGTGATCACGTCAGACTGCGATACGGTTCCCGCGGCATATTGGTTTCGCGCGATCCTCAGACTCTCCTGGTAGGAGGCCACTGTCTGCCGTAATAATACAATATTCGCATCCGCCGTACGCATGGAGACATAGTCGGATGCCAACTCCGCCTGGGCGCTCAATGTTGCGTTGGCAAGATCGGCGGCACTGACCTGCGCGCTGGCCACATCGCTTTGAACCTGGCGGCGGATCTTACCCCAAATATCCAGCGTCCAACTGGCCTGCCCTTCAAGTGAGCCTGAACTGGTGGGACCTCCATAATTAGTCACGCTGGACGAATTTTCAGCCGACCGCGTGGCGCTGCCCGTCAGATCGAGCGTGGGAAACAGGCTGCCCCGTTCTTCCTGGGCCAGCGCCACGGCTTGCCGATAGGCATAATAGTCAGCGGCCAGAGTGGCATTGTTCACGGCCACCTGGGCTTCCAGCTTATCAAGCACAGGATCGCCAAATGCCTTCCACCATTCACCCTTCGGCGCGGCATCGGCCGGGGCCGCCGCCACCCAGCCGGGTGCAGCCTTATAAGCCGCGGGCAAGGCAAGTTTCGGTTTATGATAATCTGGCCCCACCATGCAGCCGGATAAACCAAACAGGCCAAAAAGGCTGATATACGCGATACGCCTCATGGCATCTCCACAATGCTTCCATCGCGCGGTGCGGTTTTATCGCGGCCACCGCGCAGTTTCGTGCCCAATCGTTCCAGCCACAAATATAGGACTGGCGTGGTGTAAAGGGTGAGTGCCTGACTCACCAACAATCCGCCAATGATCGTCAGCCCCAGCGGTTGGCGCAGACTGGCTCCCTGACCAATGCCGATGGCAAGCGGCAACGCCCCCAGCACGGCGGCGAAAGTGGTCATCAGGATTGGTCGCAAACGCAGGATCGCGGCACGGAAAATAGCTTCCTCCGGCGCCAGCCCCTCACCGCGCTGCAAGGCCAGCGCGAAATCGATCATCAGGATTGCATTCTTCTTCACGATACCTATCAACAAAATCACGCCGATCAGCGCGATAATGGTCAAGGGCGTGTTAAGCATCAACAGAAACAAGGTTGCGCCCACCCCCGCCGAAGGAATGGTCGAAAGAATGGTCAGCGGATGAATCGTGCTTTCATAAAGAATACCCAGCACGATATAGACCGCCGCCAACGCCGCTAGTATCAGCAGCGGCTCCGAGGCCGTGGTGGACTGAAAGGCCGCCGCGTTGCCCGCGAACCCCCCTTTGATGGAAAGCGGCACGTCAAGCCTGTTCATGGTACGTTCGATCGTCGCGGCGGCGACGCTTAATGCCACGCCCCTAGGCAAGGAGAAGGAAATCGTCACGGCGGTCTGCCCTGCCTGATGATTCACCGTAATCGGCGTTGTGCCGGGAACGATACTGGCAAAAGCGGAAAGCGGCACCATCGTTTCCTTGTTGGTGCTCACCGCCGCGCCCGAAGACGTACTCTTGCTGCCCGAAATCGAATTGATCGCTTCATTGGTGGCACTGTCCAGTGCGATGGTGCTGGTCTGCGTCGTGGAACTCACACTGCCGCTACTGACTGACCCAGCAGATAATTGCGTCGATCCCGTGCCACTAGCCGTGCCACCGGACGTGCTAACATAAATACGGGAAAGATCCGCCGGTGTTTGCTGATAACGCGGCGCGAACTCCATCACCACTTCATACTGATTTAGTTCATTATAAATGGTAGAGACCGTGCGCTGCCCAAAGGCGTCGTATAATGTTGCATCAATCTGCTGCGGTGTCAGCCCAAAACGCGAGGCCTGGGCACGATCGATCTTAATATCCGTCTCCAACCCGCCGGTTTGCATATCGGAATTTACATCCACCAACGTACCGTCCTTTTTCAAGGCATCGACAATCTTCGGCACCCATTTGGTCAGTTCATCGGCATCGTCGCTCGTCAACGTATATTGATATTCAGCATTGCTCTGCCGTCCGCCAACATGCAGATCTTGCGCCGACACCAAAAATGTCTGTGCCCCGGCGATATGTGAAAGCGGACCGCGCAGGCGTGCAACCACCTTCGCCGCCGAGGCATGGCGTTCACTAAGCGGTTTCAGGGAAACGAACAACATGGCCGTGTTGGTCGACCTGCCACCGGTAAAGCCGGATGCGGTCGCCACGGCGGGATCTTTCTGGATAATTGCTTCCGCCTCCGTCATCTTCGCTTTCATCGAGGCAAAAGAGGTCGATTGATCCGCTTGCATATTGCCGATCAGCAATCCCGTATCCTGTTGCGGGAAAAAACCTTTCGGCACCACCATGAACAACACGACATTCAGCCCGATGGTCAGGACAAATCCCGCACCGACGAGACGTGCATGGGCCAAGGCCCAACGCAAGGAATGTTCGTACGCATCCCGTGTCCGGTTGAAGCCCGCCTCCATTTTATCCAGCAGCCAATGGGGCTGGCGCCGCGTCTCACCGCCAGAGCGCAACAGCAAGGCGCATAGCATTGGCGTGGTGGTTAAGGAAACCAACAGCGAAATCAGGATCGTGATACTAAGCGTCTCGGCAAATTCCTGAAACAACCGCCCCAGCAAACCGGGCATCAGCAGGATCGGCACGAATACGGCGATAAGCGACAAACTCATCGCCAATACCGTGAAACCAACTTCCGCGCCACCACGCAATGCCGCCTGCAACGGCTCCATGCCAGCTTCCAAATGGCGCATCGTATTTTCTGTCACCACCACCGCATCGTCCACCACGAAACCGGTGGCGATGGTCAATGCCATCAAGGAGAGGTTATCAATTGAAAACCCAAGCAGATACATCGGGCCGAAACTGCCAATAATCGAAACCGGCACGGCCAGTCCGGGAATCAACGTGGCGCGTGGCGAACGCAGGAAGATAAAAACCACAGCCACGACCAGCAGTACGGCAATAAATAAGGTACGCTCCGTATCGTCCACCGCAGCACGGATGGACTGGCTACGGTCCATCGCCACACCGATATTCACCGCGGGCGGCAATGCCGCCCGCAACGTGGGCAGCAATTTCTTGATGGCGTCCACAGTCTGAATAATATTGGCCTCTGGCGTGGCATGAATGATGACCAAAACCGCCGTCTTGCCATTATACAACCCGGCATTTTGCGTGTTCTCAACTGAATTCTCAACATCGGCGACATTCGAGAGCTTCACGGCCTGCCCATCGCGGTAAGCGATTACAAGATCGCGATATTGAGCCGCGACCTTGGCTTGGTCATTTGTATAAATCTGATAGCGCCGCGGGCCAATATCAAAATAACCCTTCGGGGCATTGGCATTCGCCGCCGCCAAGGCGGCACGGACATCTTCCAAACCAATGCCATATTCGGCGAGCGGCCCTGGCTGCAATTCCACGCGTACGGCGGGTAATGCCGCACCGCCAAGCTCCACCTCTCCTACTCCGCTGATTTGAGAAAATTGCTGTTCCAACACGGAATCAGCCGAATCATAAAGCTGGGCGGGCGTCATCGTGTCGGATGTCAACGCCAGCACCATGATCGGCGCGTCAGCTGGATTGAATTTATTGTAGGTCGGATTGGCGCGTAACGTGGTCGGCAAATCCGCGCGCGCGGCCTGGATCGCTGCCTCCACATCGCGCGCCGCGCCATTAATGTCGCGATTCAGCCCAAATTGCAAAACAATGCGCGTTGAACCCTGACCAGATTGCGACGTCATCTCCGTTACATCGGAAATCGCACCAAGATGCCGCTCCAACGGGGCCGCGACCGTGGCGGCCATGGTTTCCGGGCTGGCCCCGGCCATCTGCGCCTGCACCTGAATTGTCGGAAAGGCTATGGCTGGTAGTGGCGCAACCGGCATGCGGGTAAAGGCCAGCATGCCGGACAAAGCAATACCAATGGTGAGCAAAATGGTCGCCACCGGCCTGCGAATAAAAATCGCAGGAATATTCATGCTTGTCGACCACGGATACGATTCGACAAAGCATCGAAAGCCAGATAGATCACCGGCGTGGTGAATAATGTGAGCACCTGGCTCACCAGCAAACCACCGACAATGGCAATGCCCAAAGGCGCGCGCAATTCAGACCCCATGCCGCCGCCAAAGATCAACGGCAACCCGGCCAGCATCGCCGCCAACGTGGTCATCAGAATCGGCCGAAACCGCAATAGCGCCGCTTCACGGATTGAATCACGTGGGCTTTTCCCCTCACGCCGCTCCGCCTGCAACGCGAAATCGATCATCATGATCGCGTTTTTCTTCACAATGCCGATCAGCAGCACAATCCCGATAATGCCAATCACCCCCAGCCCATCGCCCGCAAGCCACAAAAACACCAGCGCGCCAATGCCCGCCGAAGGCAATGTGGACAAAATCGTGACCGGATGCACGAAACTCTCATAGAGTACACCTAAAACGATATAGACCGCGATCAACGCGGCGATCAGCAGATAAACCTCATTGCTCAGTGAATCCTGAAATTGTGCCGCCGCGCCCTGGAAGGATGTCCGCATCGCGGCTGGCAATTTAACTTCCTTTTCCGCCCGTTTGATCGCATTGACCGCCTGCCCCAATGTCGCGCCATCCGCTAAATTGAAGGAAATGGTGGCGGCGGGAAACTGCCCGAGATGCTGGATAACCAGGGGTGCTGTTTGCGTCTTGAAGGTAGCAATCGCCGAAAGCGGTACTTGCCCACCCGAAGACGAGGAAGACGGCAGATAAATATTGTCCAACGAGGCGATGGACTTCATCCTGTCTGGCGAAACCCCCATGATCACCCTGAACTGGTTGCTCTGGGTGAAAATCGTGGAGATGATGCGCTGGCCAAACGCATCGTAGAGCGCATTGTCGACCGTGGCCGGCGTAATACCAAACCTCGCCGCGTTGGTGCGGTCAATATCGATATAAACCGAGTTGCCGCGTGCCTGCAGGCTGCTTGCCACACCTGAAAGCTGCGGCAAGGCTTGCAGCTTTTTCATCAGTTCCGGCACATAAGTGGTGAAATCCTGGGTATTCGGATCCTCCAGAACGAACTGGTATTGGGTAGGAGACAAAGTCGTATCCAGTGTTAAATTCTGCACTGGCTGGAGATAGAGCGAGATACCGGGGATATTTTCCACCTCCTTGTTCAACCGGGGAATGATCTGCGCAGCGCTCAGGCTCCGTTCACTCTTGGGCTTCAGATTGATCAGGAACCGCCCCTGGTTCAGGGTCGTGTTGGTGCCATCCACGCCGATATAGGAGGTCAAGCTGACCACGTCAGGGTCTTTCAAGAGCGCATCGGCCAATTGCTGCTGGTGCTGCGCCATCGCCGCGTATGAGGTGCTTTGCGCCCCCTGGCTGATACCTTCAATCTGCCCGGTATCCTGCACCGGAAAGAAGCCTTTGGGGATAAAAAGATAAAGCAGCACGGTCAGCACCAAGGTTGCCCCCGCCACGGCCAATGTCAGACGTGCATGTTCCAGCACCCAGTCCAAACCGCGCTCATACCCCGCCAGAACTCTGGCAAATTTTACATCCGCCCAACGCGCGAGGCGCCCAGGATGCTCCTGCGCCGTGGGACGCAGAATGCGCGAACTGAGCATCGGCACCAATGTCAACGACACCACGGCGGAGATCACGATCGTCACCGCCAGCGTCACCGCGAACTCGGAAAAAAGCCTTCCCACAACATCGCCCATGAAAAGCAACGGAATCAGCACCGCGATCAGTGAAACCGTAAGCGAAATGATGGTAAACCCCATCTGTCCCGCCCCCTTCATGGCCGCCTGCATGGGGCTTTCCCCCATCTCCAAATAGCGGGAAATATTCTCGATCATCACAATGGAATCGTCCACCACGAACCCCGTCGCCACGATCAGCGCCATCAGCGACAGATTATCGATGGAAAACCCAGCTAGATACATGAAGCCAAGCGTGCCTATAAGAGAAACCGGCACCGAAATGCTGGGAATGATCGTGGCTCGTATACTGCCCAGAAACAGGTAAATCACCGCCACAACAAGAAAAATGCTGAGCAAAAGCTCAAACTCCGCATCCCTCACGGAAGCTCGGATCGAGGTCGTGCCATCGCTCATCACGGCGATCTGCATCGCCGCGGGCAAGCCGGTGGTCAGTTCCGGCAATTCATGCTTGATGGCGTTTACGGTCTGAATGACATTCGCGTTCGGCTGGCGCTGGATATTCAGAACAATCGCAGGGGTCCGGTTGGCCCAGGCGCCAAGTTCCGCATTCTCGGGAGCCGCGATAACCTTGGCGACATCCTTCAGGAAAACCGGTGTGCCATCCTTGTAGGCGATGACAAGATTTTCATATTGCGAGGGATCCGTGATCTGGTCATTATCATTGATCGTGTAATTTTGCTCAGGGCCGGAAAAACTGCCCTTGGGGGAATTAACATTGAGGTTGGCAATATCCGTGCGGATATTGTCAATGGAAATATCATAGGCGGCTAGCGCCTGCGGGTTAACCTCCACCTTAATGGCCGGCCTATGCCCACCTGAGACAGACACCAGCCCAACCCCGGAAATTTCTGAAATCTTCGAAGCCAGACGGGAATCAACGATCTGCTCTATATCGGTGAGCTTCATCGTCTTGGAGGTGATGGCCAAGGTCATGATCGGCGCATCCGCCGGATTGACCTTGTTATAGATCGGCGGCGCCGGAAGATCCGATGGCAGCAGATTATCCGCCGCATTGATCGCCGCCTGCACTTCCTGCTCCGCCACGTCCAGGCTGAGGGACAGATTGAATTGCAATGTGATCACAGAGGCCCCGGCGGAACTCTGGCTGGACATCTGATTGAGCCCGGCCATCTCGCCAAGCTGCTTTTCCAGCGGCGCGGTCACGGAGGTGCTCATCACATCCGGTGAAGCGCCGGGGTAAAATGTCTGCACCTGGATGGTGGGATAATTCACATCCGGCAACGCCGAAACAGGCAAATACTGGAACGAGACCAGACCGACCAGCACGAACGCGATCATCAACAGAGATGTCGCGACCGGCCTCAGGATGAATAAGCGGGAGGGATTCACTGGTCGTTCCGCGCGGTCTTGCCTTCAGCGCCACCGGATTGCACCGGCATAATCTTTTCCTGCTTGCCATCAGTGGTGACGTCTTCTTGGCCGGAGATTTCGACCTTCGCGCCATCGGCCAGACGGTCCACGCCGTCCACCACCACAACATCACCCGGCCGCAACCCCTTGGTGATGACGGTGTTGATCCCATCCGTAGGGCCCGTGGTCACGGTCTGTACTTTCACTGTATCGTCGGGCTGCACCACATAGACATAAGAACCTGGCGCCCCCTCCTGCACGGCGGGACTCGGCACCAGGGTGGCGTTCTCCAGCGTTTTCACCAGTAGATGCACATTCACGAACTGGTTGGGAAAAAGCTTGTTGTCCGTATTCGGAAAATCAGCGCGCAACTTCACCATTCCGGTGGACGTGTTCACCTGATTATCCACGGCGGAAAGCGTGCCCTCCTCCAGCTTGGTCACATCATCGCTGGCATAGGCGCTGGCCCGCAAGGTCTTGCCTTTTTCAAGCTGCTCCAGAACCGGCGTCAGGTTCTGCTGCGCAACGGAAAAAATCACCGATGTCGGCGCCACCGATGTAATCACCACAAGGCCGGTGGAACTGCTGGACGTGACATAATTGCCAGGATCCACCAACCGCAGCCCCACACGGCCGGCAATCGGCGAGGTAATATGGCAATAAACGAGATCCAGCTTGGCACTGTCGATATTCGCCTGGTCCGACTTCACCGACGCCTCATCCTGGGCAACCGTGAATTGCTGGTCGGAAACCGTCTGGGCTGAGATACTATCCTGCGCCGCGAGCTTCAGATAGCGCGCCAGATCCGAGCGCGCCTGCGCCAAACTCGCCTGGTCCTTGGCCAAGGCGGCCTGATATTGCTCAAGCTCGATTTGATAGGTGCGAGGGTCTATTTGCGCCAGGAATTGTCCCTTTTGCACAATCTGCCCCTCGGTATACCCTACCTTGGTCAGATAACCGCTAATCTGTGGCAACACCGTCACGGTGGACAGGGGGGTCACCGTACCTAGTTCATCCAACACAACCTTCATGGGGCCACTGATGGCCTTGGCCACCCCCACCGCCTGAACCGGCGCACCGCCACCATGTTTCTTGGTGCCGGCATGACGCCACCACACAAAGGCCACCAGCAGGATCAGAATGCCAGCGCCAATCCAGCGCCCTGTTCCTTTCTTCCGCCGCTTCTCAGCTTCCGCCACCCAAGCATGCTCCCGTACTATCCATACGAAATGCTATACTGGTCCAGAGCCTTTTTGTCCCCGCGTCAACATGGACAACGGCATGACAAATCGTAACCTGGAGTAATCTGCAATTATGGCAGCGAGGTCATATCCACCCCCGGCAGGGGCAGTCCGGCGAGCCATGGCAACATGGCGAAGAACCCGGTCACCGCGAGGCTGGCCGCCAGCATCAACAAAGCGCGCCAGATATTCAGTTCCAATCCAGCCTTGAATACAAACCAGCGATTCCAGAGCAGATAGAGCCCTATCAATCCCAGAACCAACATTTCCGCTCGGCCGAGCAGAAACCCAGCCTGCACCAGAACGGACCCCAAAAACGCCGCCACGAGAATCGCAGGCAGCACCAGCCAGAAACACCAATTGAGCGCCGTGGCGGTACGCAACCAGAGGTGCGGCTTCCCGTAAAGCCGGGCAAATTCGTAAGTGACCACCGGCAGCGCCAGCACGGCGCAAACGCGGGATAATAAAGCGATGAGCGCGGCCTTCCAGTCGCCGCCGACCGCGGTAATCAACGCCCCGACGAGCGGAAAGGCGATCAGTGGCGCCAAGGAGGCGGAAAACGCCTCCGGCGTACCTGAAAACTCACCGATCCCCTTGGCGTCGCCCCGTCCCAGCCTGAACAGTCCCTGCAAGATCATCCGCAAAATTCCCGGATCAATGCTTCGTAAATATCAGTCAATTTCTCCAATTGCGCCACCGGCACGGCTTCGTCCACCTTATGCATGCTCGCCCCCACCAACCCGAACTCAGCCACTGGACAATAACGGGCGATAAAGCGCGCATCGGAGGTTCCACCGCCCGTGTCGCGCTTGGGCGCTTGGCCGGTGACGGTCTCAATGGCGTGGATCAGCGCATCAGTCCCCTCACCTGGCTGGGTCAGGAAAGATTCGCCGGAGATCTTCACCTGCAAGGTCGCATCCGCCGCATGCCTCGCCAAAACATCCTTCAACCAAGCGGTCAATGAGGCGCCACTATGCAGGTCATTGAAGCGTATATTCAGCTTCGCCACCGCCTGGCCAGGAATCACATTGCTCGTTGGATTTCCAACATCAACGGACGTGATCTGCAATGAAGACGGTTCAAAAAACGCCGATCCCTCATCCAGCTTTCGCCTAATCAACTCCGCCAGAACGGGGACAAGTTTATGCACGGCATTTTCCGCCAAATGCGGATAGGCCACATGGCCTTGCCGGCCGGGCATGGTCATGGTGGCATTCAGGCTGCCCCGGCGCCCCACTTTCACCACATCGCCCAACCTCGCCTTGCTGGTCGGCTCGCCAACGACGCAAAAATCCGGGATTTTATGCCATGCTTGCATCCAGTCCAGCACACGCACGGTCCCATCCACCGCCTCGCCTTCCTCATCGCCGGTGATCAGCAGCGAAATATGCCCTTCAGCCCTCGCGGCCGCGGCCACGAAAGCGGCAATCCCCCCCTTCATATCCACCGCTCCGCGCCCATAAAGCACGCCATCGCGCTCTTCGCCTGAGAAAGGAGCGTGAGACCATCCCTCGCCGGGCGGCACCACATCCGTATGCCCCGCGAAGCAGAGATGCCGGCCCGGCCCCTTGCGTTCGGCGAAAAAATTCTCGATCTCGCCGAATCGCAACCTGGTTACCTCGAATCCCAGCCCTTCCAACGCATTGGTCAGCACCGCCTGCGCCCCGGCATCTTCCGGCGTCACGGAAGGGCAGCGCAACAAATCGCGCAGCAGGGCCGGTGCCGCGATCACGCGCGTAGCAGCTCGTTGATGGAGGTCTTGGAACGCGTTTGCGCATCCACGCGCTTGACGATCACCGCGCAGGCCAGGCTTGGCGAGTCCGGTGTCTTGCCCGGCAGTGTGCCCGGCACCAGCACGGAATAAGGTGGCACCTTCCCATAACAGATTTCGCCGGTCTCACGGTCCACGATCTTGGTGGAAGCCCCCAGAAACACCCCCATGGACAGCACGGCCCCCTGCCCCACGAGCACCCCTTCCGCCACTTCGGAACGCGCGCCAATGAAGCAGTCATCTTCGATGATGACCGGATTTGCCTGCAATGGCTCCAATACGCCGCCAATACCGACACCGCCTGAAATATGGCAGTTCTTGCCGATCTGCGCACAGGAGCCAACAGTGGCCCAAGTATCGATCATCGTGTTCTCACCCACATAGGCACCGACATTGGTAAAGCTCGGCATCAGCACCACGCCTGGCGCAATATAAGCGGAACGGCGGACCACGGCCCCTGGCACGGCACGCATGGCGGCGGCGGCGAAACGCGCCTCATCCCACCCCGTGAATTTCATGCCCACCTTATCGTAAACCGGCGCGCCGCCAGCGCCCCCTTGCAGCACATTCGGATACAACCGGAAGGACAGCAGCACCGCCTGCTTCAACCATTGATTGACCACCCATCCATCCGCGCCCGGCTCCGCCACGCGGGCCTTGCCCGAATCCAGCAATTCCAGTGCCGCCTCGATCGCCACACGCTCTCCACCCTGGGTCGCGGGGGAGATATTGGCCCGGTTGTCCCAGGCAGCTTCGATCGTGGCTTTCAAATCGGTGCTCATTCAGTCTTTCCCCAAAAATATGCGGCGGACCATGCAAAGGGTCCGCCGCCCTGTCAACGAAACCGCCAATTCCTAGTCAAGCGGCGGTAATACTCTCCATCCCGCCCATATAAGGACGCAGCACTTCCGGCACCGCGATGGAACCATCCTCGTTCTGATAATTTTCCATCACCGCGATGAGTGCTCGCCCCACCGCCAGCCCGGAGCCATTCAGCGTATGCACGAAATCCGGTTTGCCATCGCCCACCCGGTAGCGGGCATTCATCCGTCTGGCCTGAAACGCGAGCGTGTTGGAACAGGAGGAAATCTCCCGGTACGTGCCCTGCCCCGGCATCCAGACCTCAAGATCATATGTCTTGGCCGAAGAGAATCCCGTATCTCCCGCACAAAGCAACATGCGCCGGTACGGCAGGCCGAGCCGCTCCAGAATCGTCTCGGCGGCACGGGTCATGCGCTCATGCTCGTCCCAGCTTTGCTCGGGCAAGGTGATGCTCACCAGCTCCACCTTGCTGAACTGGTGCTGGCGCAGCATGCCGCGCACATCGCGCCCAGCCGAGCCCGCCTCCGAGCGGAAACAATAAGACAGCGCGGTCATGCGCAGCGGCAATTTCGCCGCTGACAAAATCTCCCCCGCGGCCAAGTTGGTCAGAGGCACCTCGGCCGTGGGAATCAACCAGCGGCCATCGGTCGTGGCGAACAAATCCTCCGCGAATTTCGGCAACTGACCGGTGCCAAACATGGTGGCATCGTTCACCAGCAACGGCACCACCGCCTCGGAATAGCCGAATTCTCCCGTGTGAGTATCCAGCATGAACTGGCCAAGGGCACGCTCCAGCCGGGCAAGCGCGCCTTTAAGGACCGTGAAACGGGCCCCAGCCAGCTTGGCGGCCCCGGCAAAATCCATCAATCCCAGCGTCTCGCCCAATTCAAAATGCGGCTTGGGCGGAACGGCAAATTCACGGGGCGTACCCCAGAGCTTCTCCTGCTTGTTTGCCGTCTCATCCTTGCCATCGGGCACCGCGGTATCGAGCAAGTTGGGAATTTTCGCCAACATGTCGCGCAGCAGCCCATCCAGCCGCGGTCCTTCGGCGTCCAACGCCTCGATTTCAGCGCGAACCCGCGCCCCTTCGGCTTCCAGGGCAGAGCTATCCTGTTTATTGCGCTTGGCCTCGCCGATCTTCTTGGACAGTGCATTCCGCTGCGCCTGCAATTCCTGCTGCTTGGCTAAAGCCGTGCGGCGCTGCTCGTCCAACTCGAGAATCTCACCGGAAAGCGGCAGGATTCCCCGGCGGGCCAGCCCCTTGTCGAAAGCGGCGGCATCCTCACGGATCGTCTTGATGTCATGCATTTTCAGGGTCTTTTTCTTGCTCTGTTTCGCTTTCGGCGGTCTCTTCGGCCTCTTCCTCACGCTTAGGCTCGACTATCCGCACGAGGAACAATGAAATCTCGAACAGAAAGACCAACAACCCAGCCATGATGCACTGGCTCGGTACATCCGGCGGCGCCATCACCGCGGCCAGCACAAAACAGCCCACATAGGCATAGCGTCGGTATTTCTTCAGCGCCGCGTGAGAGACAATCCCCACCTTACCCAGCAAGGTGATCAATACCGGCAGCTCGAAACTGATCCCAAAGGCAAAAATCAGCTTCATCACGATGTTCAGATAATCCGACACACGGGCCAACAGGGAAATATCCACTCCGCCCGCGCTCTGCTGGAAAGAGAGGAAAAACTTCCACGCCACCGGAAAAAACACGTAATAGGCCAGCGCCCCACCCGCGAAAAAGAGAATCGGCGTGGCGATCAGAAATGGGAGCAAAGCGTGTTTTTCACGCTTATAGAGCCCCGGCGCCACAAACAGCCATATCTGTGTGGCCACCACGGGAAAAGAAGCAAAAGCCGCCGCGAATACCGCCACCTTCACATAGGTGAAAAACGCCTCATAGAGCGCGGTATAAATCAGCTCTGGTTTTTCGCCCCTGGCTTCCAGCGCGTGCGCCAACGGCGCCGCCAGAAACTCATAAATTTGCGGGGCAAAATGGTAGCAAACCAGAAAACAAATGAGGAATGCGGCGGCGGACCAGATCAACCGGCGGCGCAACTCCGCCAGATGCTCCAGCAACGGCATTTCCTTGTCGTTGATTTCATCCTCATCGGCGGTCATGTCTTAAAAACCCCAGCGTCTGGTGCCTGGCGGAATAAAGGCGGGAACTGGCGCCCTTCGCGCCGCATCGGGTGGAATCACGGCCGGAGCATCGGGCGGCGGTTCCTCGACGGGGGATGGCGGCTTATATGGGGTTTCCACCTGGGTGACACTGTCATTCACATCCTTCACGGCGGCGCGCAGCGTGCCGTCCGGGTCCAAATTTTTCTCGGCGGCGGCGCGGAAATCGAAACGCCGCAGCTTGTCGATCTCCCCCTTGACGTCGGAGAGATTCGCCTCGCGCATCATCTCATCGACATGCCCCTGAAACTCAGCGGCCATGCCCCGGGCCTTCTTGATCAGCCCCGTGACGGTACGGATAGCGACAGGCAGATCCTTTGGCCCAATGGCAATCAGCGCCACCGCCATGATCAGCCCGATTTCACCCCATGACAATCCAAACATCGCCCAGGCTTGCTAGCAGGCCCTTACGCGGATGGCAAAGACGCGGCGATACGCATCAGCGCCGCGTCCTTCACCCCCAGCCCTTGCAGATGCGCCACCGTATTGTCGAAATACTCCCGGCAGCTGCCGAGATCTCCATGCCCGGTGGCAATCAGTGCCGCCGTCTGTTCGACGGAAAGCTCCCTGATATAGCGCGGATGGGTAGGGTTAATGACAAAAGTGACCGCGCGCAGACGCCGCCCTGCGGCCTCCAAGCCAACCCAGCGGGCATTATAAGCGCCGCCATACATTTCACGCTGCCAGACCAGCCCCAATTCCTGCCGGATTTTTTCCGCCTCTATGCGGAAGGCGACCCCACGGCAGGCCCCCCCCTTATCCAGCGCCAGCATCAGCCCCGGTGTTTCCGGCGTGCCGCGCCCAATATGCATTTTCAGGCAAAAACGGCGATGCCAGCCGCGCAACAGCGCACAACTGCTCTCCTCATAGTCGAAAGCGGGATTCCAGATCAGCGATCCGTAACCAAACACCCAGAGATCTTGTCCGGCTGGATGATCGACCAAAATCTTTTCGAACAACTCCGCCATTTCGGCATCGCTGCGCCAGCGCATATCCGGGTGGGTCTTCGCATATTCACGCTGGCGGGCGCGCATCGTGCCATCCAGCAGCGTCTCACGGGTTATGCGCAGCTGGCTCATCCTGGTGCGTTCTCCTCCGGCGTTGGCGACCCCTGTTCCATTGGCGAAGGCGCCAGCACCGGGCCATTTGGATCGATCAGCAGCTCCTCTCGTTTGGGCAATTCGCGCAGATCATTGAGCCCGAACTGCGCCAGAAATGCTGGCGTCGTGCCCCATAATGTCGGACGACCCGGCGTCTCCTTACGCCCCTTTGGCGTCACCAGTCCGTTTTCAAGAAGCAGGTCCAACGTGGCCTGAGATAACGCGGCACCTCGGATTTCCTCGATCTCGGTGCGCGTGACAGGCTGGTGATAGGCGATGATGGCCAAGCTTTCCATCGCCACGCGCGGCAAACGGCGCGGCAGTTCCACCACCTTACGCAGGATGGCGGCAAGGTCGGGCGCGGTGCGGAATTGCCAGCCCCCTCCAGTCATGACGATATTCACACCACGTTCGGCATAGGCGCTGCTCAACGCGGCCATGACCGCATCAACATCCGCATCCTCGGGCAGCAAGTTGGCCAGGACACGTGCTGTCACCGGCTGTGTGGCGGCGAAAATCGCCGCTTCGGCCAGACGCATCGCCGGGGTAAAGTCCTCAACCATCGAACCCTCCGCCCTCCTTCCTCTGCCGCATCAGAATCGGCCCGAATTTCTCGTCCTGTTTTAAATCTAGCTGCCCATGCTTCGCCATTTCCAGCCCCGCGATGAGGGTTGAAGAAATAGCCGCCCGGCGTGGAATGCCATCCTCCAGCCCCTCTGGCAAAAATTGCTCCAGGCTCGCCCAGTCCGGCAGAGACCCCAGCAATCTGCCCACGCGCTGCAATGCATCCTGGACAGAAAAATAAACCATTGGCCGGGGCCGGTAGCGTTGCTTGCCTCCGGCGCGGCGCCGTGCCGCCAGATAAGCGGAAAGCAACCCGGCCATATCCAGCTTCAACTTGGACCGGTCCGTCTCGGTCAAATCCTCCGCGATCCCGCGTTCGAACACATCCCAACCCAATTGCGGACGCGCGCCCAGCCATTTCGCCGCCTCGCGCATGGCCTGTAAATCCATGAGCCTGGCCTGTAGAATTTCGGCGGCGATTTCGGCGTCTTCCGGCTCGCCGATCTGCGGCACCAGCAAACGCGATTTCAGCCAGGTCAACCAGGCGGCCATCACCAGCCAATCCGCCGCCAGCTCAAGGCGTACGCGCCGCGCGCCCTCGATCACAGCCAGAAATTGCTCGACAAGTTGCAGAATGGAGATTTTGGCGAGGTCTACCTTCTGGCTCCGGGCCAGCTCCAGCAGCAGGTCCAAGGGACCTTCAAAGCCCTCCAGCTTCAGGACGAGTGCTTCAGCCGCCGATTCCAAGGCCGTTCCCCGTCAAATTCAGCACCACGCGCTCGGCCGCCGGCAACACCAGCCCCATCGCCTCACCGAACGGGTCGAATCTAATGCCAAATTCCCCCAACGCCACGGGCAACACAAATAACACCAGCAGCACCGCCACGATGCCGATTTTTTCCGCCTGGGCCAATCGAATGGCCAAGGGCAAGGGCAATAGTCCCACGGCAATGCGCCCGCCATCCATCGGCGGCAGGGGAATTAGATTAAACAACCCAAGCACCAGATTGATCTGAATGAAATAAATCAGAAAATCCAGCAAAGGAAGCGATTGCAGGGCCTCCGCCGCATGGATTGCAAAGCCCCCCACCAGAGCCAGGACAAAATTCATGACCGGCCCCGCCAAGGCGACCAGCGCCATCAATCTGCGGGCGTCGCGGTAATGTCCAATCCGCAAATTAACGGGATTGACCGGAACAGGCTTTGCCCAGCCATAGAGAAACGCGATCCGCCCCAGCGTGAGAATCTGCCCCACCGCCAACACCAACGGCACAATGATGCTGCCGGTTTTATCGATATGCTTGACCGGATTTAAGCTGAGCCGCCCGGCCCAGCGCGCGGTGTAATCCCCCAGCCAGTAGGCAACCGCGCCATGCGCCAACTCATGCAAAATAATGGCGATCGCCAAGGCCAGGAGGATCATCAGGAAATGCGTCATGCGCACATCTCCAGCACGGCCCGGTTGCCTTCAAAATCGCCAGGGCAATAAAGCGCGATATCGCACCCCGCCGCCAGAGCGCGAGAAACTCGCTCAACCGGCGTACCGCTAAGCGCGCCCATGGCGAGATCGTCCGAGACCAGAACCCCCTTGAAGCCGATCCGTCCGCGAATGACGTCGCGTATGATGAGTTCCGATAAAGTGCCTGGATTGACAGGATCGTATTGCTCATAAACGACATGCGCCGTCATCGCCCAAGGCAGGCTGTTATTGGCGATGAAAGGCAGCAAATCATCCTCCGTCAGCTCCGGCACATGTGGCAGGCTGACATGGGAATCCACCAACGCCCGGCCATGGCCGGGTAAATGCTTCATCACGGGAAGCACTCCCTCGGCCATGATTCCACGGGCAATCTCTCCCCCCAGACGCGCCACCGTGCTGGCATCACCGGCAATGCCACGATCCCCCACCACTTCCGAAGCACCTGGCACCCGCAGGTCCAGAACCGGGGCGGCGGTGCAGGTAAAGCCCGCTTCCCGCACCATCCGCCCCAAAGCCACCCCATGGGCGAAAGCCGCCCGCGCATCGCGCAAGGTGCCTGCCGGGGGCAAAGCCGGCCAATGCGGCGGTTTCAACCGGGCGACGCGTCCCCCCTCCTGGTCGACCATCAGCACCGCCTCTGACGGAAGAATTGCTTTTAATTCTGCATTAAGAGCAATGAGTTGAGATTTAGTCTCGATATTTCGCGCGAATAAAATCACCCCGCGCGGCCCATGCTCGCGGAACAAAGCGCGTTCATCATCCGTCAGCCGAGGACCGGCCACTCCAAGGATCACCGGTTTCAAAATGCCGCCACGGTGCAATCCGCGCCCTTGGATGTGAGCTGGTCGCAAAAGGATTTCGCGGCACCGGCCGAGACAAAACCGCCAATACGCAAGCGCCAGACACTACGTCCATTGACAATGGCCGGAATGATTTCAGGCTGGCGGTCTTTCATCAGATCCGGAAATTTCTGCTGCAATTTAACCCAGATTGCCAACACCCCGTCCTCTGTGCTGGTGGCGGCGAGTTGCACCGTGCTCATGCCTTCAGCCTGTGCGGCGCTGGAAGCGGTGGAGCCTGGGCGCGGCACCTGCGAGGCTGCTGGCGTGACCTTTTGTGGTTCATCCGTGGCGGAGGACACGGCACGCTCGGTCTGTTCCGGCGAGGCCGTCCCCCCGGTCATGCCTGCCCCCGCCGTTGGCGCAGCCGATGCGGCCAGCCCCGCCGCCTGATCCAGCGCCGCGATATCCGGCGCCTGCCCAGCCGGGGCGAGGCGCGGTGTGGCATCATCGCTCATTTCGCCAGACATGATGGGAATATTGGCACCAGGAACCACCAGACCACCAGGATTCGCCGGCACCACACGCAAGGGCGTGGCGGGCGGTTCAACGACTCGCGGCGGACCAAATGTATAAGGATGGATCCCGCTCCATGCCCAGGCGATCAGGATAACGACGAGCGATACGCCGCCCGCGGCAAGGGCCATCCTCTGGATCGCCGGATCCAGCCGCTGCCCCTTGGCGCGGTGCGGACGATACAGGAAATCGTCGTCTTCCTCCTGCAAGCCTTACCTCATTTCCTCAACCGGGTTGACGCCCAGCACGGCGAGGCCAGAGCGAAGCACGATGGCGGTGGCCGCCACAAGCCCGACGCGCGCCCTGGTTTCCTCCGGCTTGTCCTCGCGCAGAAAGCGTAGCGCCGCATTATCCCGCCCGGCATTCCAGAGGGCATGGAAGTCCGAAGCCAGGTCGTGGAGGAAAAACGCCACGCGGTGTGGCTCCCGCGCCTCGGCGGCCTGCTCCACCAAACGCGGCCAAGTGATCAGGCGGCGGATCATCGCCATTTCCTCGGGGGCCGTGAGGGAAGAAAAATCCACATCCGCCGCGGGCACCGGCGCGGCACGCAGCACAGAGCGGCAGCGCGCATGCGCATATTGCACATAGAAGACCGGGTTCTCACGGGTCTGCGCCAGGGCCGCGTTGAGATCGAAATCCATCTGCGCGTCGGATTTGCGCATCAGCATCAAAAATCTCACGGCATCCGGCCCGACCTCGTCGATCAGATCCCGCAACTCCACGAAAGTGCCGGCGCGCTTGGACATTTTGACCGGCTCGCCATCCTTCATCACCTTCACGATCTGGCAAAGCACGACATCCAGCCTGGCCTTCTTGCCCCCGGCCAACGCTTTCACGGCGGCCTGCATGCGCTTCACATACCCGCCATGGTCAGCGCCCCAGACATCGATCATCTCCAGGAAACCGCGCGAAACCTTATCCGCGTGATAAGCCGCGTCATTGGCGAAATAGGTATAGGACCCATCCGACTTGGCAATGGGCCGGTCCACGTCGTCGCCAAAATCAGACGCGCGGAACAATTCCTGTTCGCGAGGCTCCCAATCCTCTGGCGTCTTGCCCTTGGGTGGTTCCAAGATCCCCCGATAAATCAGCCCCTGGTCGCGCAGGCTTTGCAGACCGCGTTCCACGCCGCCAGCCTCGACCAGGGCGCGCTCGGAGGAAAATATGTCATGCCGAACGCCCAGGGCCGCGAGATCGTCGCGGATCATGTCCATCATGCGGGAAACCGCGAAGTTCCGGAAAACGTCCAGCCAGTTGGCTTCCGGAGTTTCGGCATACTCATCGCCGTATTTTTCGGCCAAAGCTTCGCCGATGGGAATGAGATAAGCCCCGCCATACTGCATGCCGCCAGGCACGGTCTCGATATAAGCTTCCGGCGAGAGCCTCAGGGCTTCAAGGTAACGGACATAGACCGAACGGGCGAGCGCCAGAACCTGGGCCCCCGCATCGTTGATATAATATTCCTTGGTAACGTCATAACCTGCCTTGGTCAGCAGGTTGGCCAGCGCATCGCCCACCACCGCCCCCCGGCAATGGCCCACATGCAGCGGACCGGTGGGATTGGCCGAGACATATTCGACATTGATCTTACGTCCGCGCGCGGCACCTTGGCCGTAATCTTCTCCCGCGTTCAGGATCACCTGAAGCTGGGCCAGCAGCAAAGCGGGCGAGAGGGTGAGGTTGACGAAGCCCGGTCCCGCCGCCTCCGCCGCGACGATGCCGGGATGACCGGACAGCCTTGCCACCAGCCCGGCGGCAAGCTCACGCGGGGCCTTGCCTGCTGGCTTGGCGGCGATCATGGCGGCGTTGGTCGCCATGTCCCCATGGGCGGAATCTTTGGTGGGAGTCACTTCCACACGGGCCAGAATCTCTGGGGCCAAGCCTGGGGTCAGGGCCTCCAGGGCGGTCAGAACCTCGCCACGCAGCGCGGCGAACAGATTTTCGTCTTGCATCTTGTCTCTCAAGCGGGGACGGAAGGGTCCGTCAAACGGGAAAACTCATCCAAGGCATAACGGTCGGTCATGCCCGCCACATAATCGCGCACCGTGGCGGCGGCTTGCGGGGTTTCCCCCTTGCCCGCGCGCTCACGCCAATCATCGGGCAGCAGATCGGGGCGGCGCAGCAGCAGCGAACCCAGCGTGCGGGTGACGTTCATGCATTTATGGTTCATCCTGTTGAGCTTCCAATGGCGATACATACGCGCCATCAGAAACCGTTTCAGCTCAATATTCACCACCCGTATTTCCTCGGAAAAGGCAATAATCGAATCAGCGGCGGCACGTATATCCTCACAGGAGCGCGGCGCCAGAGCCTGGATGCGCCGTCCGCTTTCAGCCAGGGCGTCATGCACCAAACAGTTGATGACACGGCGGCTCAACTCAGCCCGGATGCGATGCGGCTTGTCGGTCAGAGCCTTTGCCTCGCGGAACAAATCGCCGATGACCGGCAAGGACATAATATCCTCGAAGCCGAACAACCCCGCGCGCAACCCATCGTCCAGATCATGGGTATTATAGGCGATGTCGTCGGCGAAAGCGGCGATTTGCGCCTCGCCGGAGGTCTGGCGGAACAGATCGAGGGACAGCTCCGCGTCGAACTCGGAAATGGTGGGGGGAGGATTCTTCAGCGGGCCATTATGTTTGGCCAGCCCTTCCAGGCTTTCCCAGGTGAGGTTGAGGCCATCGAAAGCGGCATAACGCTGCTCCAGCCGGGTAACCACACGAAAACTCTGGTCGTTATGATCGAAGCCGCCAAACGCCTTCAGCGCTTCGTCCAGCCCCCTTTCCCCGGCATGGCCGAAGGGTGGATGGCCGAGATCATGCGCCAGGGCCAGGCATTCGGTCAGATCTTCATCGAAGGCCAAGGCACGGGCCATGGCACGGGCGATCTGCGCGACTTCCAGGCTGTGTGTGAGCCTTGTACGATAGAAATCGCCCTCGCGGTTGATGAAGACCTGGGTTTTATATTGCAGCTTGCGGAAGGCGGAGCTGTGCACCACGCGGTCGCGGTCGCGCTGGTAAGGGCTGCGCTCGTCCGACCTCACCTGATCATGGACACGCCCGCGCGTTTCCTCTTCCTGCACGGCATAGGGGGCTTTCATCATGGGCAGGGCTTTAGAGTGCGATCGCCCTGGGTTCAACCTTCAGGGTGAAGCAAGTCTCGTGAATCCAAAAATCACCTTGGCCTTACCACCTGAACCACGACACGCTATATATGATGCATGAGCGACGCGATTGCCCCTTTTTCCATTTCTTCCTCGGCTGCCGCCAGAGTGGCTGAAATTTTGGCCAGCGAGCCTTCAGCCAAGGCGCTTCGGGTGGAAGTGTTGGCCGGGGGCTGTTCCGGCCTGCAATATAAATTCGACCTGACATCCTCAAAAACCGCGGATGATCTGGTGCTGGAGCGTGACGGGGCGGTTGTTTATGTGGATCCGGTCAGCCTGGATTTTCTGGGCGGAGCCGAACTGGATTTCAAGGATAGCCTGATGGGAGCGCATTTTCTGGTGCAAAACCCGAATGCCACCTCCTCCTGTGGCTGTGGCACGTCATTCTCCATTGATTAAGATCACGACCTGGAATGTGAACTCCGTCCGCACGCGTGAGACGCATGTGGCGGATTTTCTGGCGCGCGAGCAGCCGGATTTCCTGCTGCTGCAGGAAATCAAGTGCGAGGCACATCAATTCCCGGCCATGGCGTTCTCAACGCTGGGCTACGAAGCCGAGATCGTGGGACAAAAATCCTATAATGGCGTGGCCATCCTGCATAAAGGCGGGGTGGAGGTAACGCATAGGCGCTTGCCCGGGATGAACGAGGAAGATGCCCATGCGCGCTTCGTTGAAATACGGGTAAAGGGCATGCGCATTGGCGGGTTGTATCTGCCCAATGGCAATTCCGGTGGCGAGGCCGGGTATCAGTACAAGCTGCATTGGATGGAGGCCCTGCGCGCGCACGCGGCGGGACTGATCGAGGCGGATGAGGATTTCATCCTGGCCGGAGATTATAATGTCTGCCCGACGGATGCCGATTTCGCCCCCCGGGCACTTTCCGTGAACGATGCGCTGATCCGCCCGGAGACGCGGGCCGCCTTTCACGCCCTGCTCCATACCGGATTGACGGAAGCCGTGCGGGCCCTGCATCCACGCGAGACACTCTATACCTTCTGGGATTATCAGGGCGGGGCGTGGGACCGGAATATCGGCCTGCGCATCGATCATGCGCTGCTCTCCCCCCGACTTGCGGAGCAGCTGGCTTCAGTGAACATCCATAAGGACGAACGGGCGAAAACACAGCCTTCGGATCATGTGCCCGTATCGGTGATGCTGGAGGAATAAACGCATTCTGAGATTGAGTTCGGTTTCAGAGACCTCTTGTCAAAATAATCAAGAACTTTGAGGGATAGATCTTTTCGACAAAAACAGGCGCCTCTGTGCCAATAACGGCACACAAAACCCAAAAACTTCCAATCAATTCAAGCGATTTGATCGTGCCGTTGAGACGCCGCCTTAAAACTTAAACGTGGAAACTCTCGCCACAGCCGCAGCGGCCTTTCTCGTTCGGGTTCTCAAAGGTAAAGCCGCGGGTAAGCTTGTCTTCCTTGTAATCCATCACCGTGCCGATCAGGAACAAGGTCGCCTTGCGATCCACCAGAACGGTAAGATCATGGGATTTCACGATCTCGTCGGACGCGCTGGGTTCCTCCACCCAGTTCATCTCGTAAGACATGCCGGAACACCCCTTGGTGCCAACGGAGATACGCAGAAGCTTGCCTTGCTCCGCACCGCCATAGAGCTTACGCAGACGCATCGCGGCAGCCTCCGTGAGGGTCATAAGCGGCGGGAGTTCACGCTTCCTGGCCGCGGGGGTTTGGGTTACTTCCATCTCATCACCTCAAAACATGTTGAGCATGAGGCGGGCTTCCTCGCTCATGCGGCTCTGGTCCCATGGCGGGTCCCAGACGGTTTCTACATTGATGTCGCCAACCCCATCGATCTGCGCGATGGCGTTCTTGACCATCTCCGGCAGTTCCTGGGCGGAGGGGCAACCTGGGGCGGTCAGCGTCATCTCGACCTTCACATCGCCATTGTCAGACAATTCAACCGCGTAGATCAGGCCGAGCTCATAGATATTCACCGGAATTTCCGGGTCATACACCGTTGAAATAGCCCCAATGACGGCTTCCTCCGACACACGGGGCGCGGTCTCTCCATCCGGGGTCCAACTTGTAACCGGCTGCATCTGGTCCGGTTCGGGTTTCAAATCAGCCATTGGCGGTACCTCCAGCGAGGACGGCTTTTGCAAGGGCGTCCCGGAGAGCACTCCAGGGAAGCGTCGCGCAGCGAAGCCTGGAAGGATATTGCGCAATGCCCGCAAGTGCATTCAACTCTCCAAGTTCCGGGTTTTCCTGGCCGGTTTTCACAAGACACTCGAACTTATCGTTCAATATGGCGATCTCATCGGCCGTTTTGCCGCTGGCGGCCTGGCACATCAGGTCCGCGCTAGCGGCGAGAATGGCGCAACCTTGCGCCTCATGGCGCAGCCTGTCGCCAGCGAGGAAAATACCAACCCTGTCCCCACAGATGCGGTTTTCACCCTGCCCCTCGGTCTCGAACACATCCGGGCGGCCCGCGAGGCGTGGATTGCGGCTACGTTCAAGCACTATGGACTGGTAAAGCGCCTCGCTCATGCGAAAATCTTCCGTACCCTTTCAAGGCCGGTGGCCAGCGCGTCAATCTCCTCAGGCAAGGTATAGAGGCCAAAGGTGGCACGGGCAGTGCTGGAAACACCAAGCCGGCCCATCAGCGGCTCCGCGCAATGCTGCCCAGCACGCACGGCAATCCCCTGCCGGTCGAGCAGCGTGGCGATGTCGTGCGCATGGGCATCCTTCATCACGAAGGAGATCACGCCGCCGCGATCCTGCGCGTGCCCCAGAACACGCAACCCTTCGATCTGGCTGAGCGTGGCCAGCGCATGCTCGGTGAGGTGCTGCTCATGCGCCGCGATGGCCTCGAACCCAATGGCGCGGACATAATCGATGGCCGCCCCCAAGCCTATTGTTTCGATAATGGCCGGAGTACCCGCCTCGAACCGATGGGGCGGCTTGGCCCAGCTGGATTTTTCGTAGGAGACGCTGGCGATCATGTCGCCGCCCCCCATGAAAGGGGGCATCGCGTCAAGAATTTCACGCTTGGCATACAGCACACCGATCCCGGTGGGACCATAGAGCTTGTGACCGGAGAACACATAGAAATCCGCGTCGATATTTTGCACGTCCACGGCGCGGTGGACGATGGCCTGCGAACCATCCAGCAGGATTTTAGCCCCCCGCTCATGCGCGAATTTGGCCAAACGCTCGGCTGGCGTGTAGGAGCCCAACACGTTGGACATATGCGTGATGGACAGCAGCTTTACCTTGCCATCGGCAAACACGTTCTCAAGCGATTCCCAATCCAGTTCACCCGCATCGGTGATGCCGACAATGCGCAACTCCGTGCCGTGGGAATCCCGCAGCATCTGCCAGGGCACGAGATTGGCATGATGCTCCATCCCGGAAACCGCCACCACATCGCCAGGCTTCAACGCCGAGCGTCCCCAGCTATAAGCGACTAGGTTGATGCTCTCTGTCGCGTTGCGGGTAAAAACGATCTCATCGCGCGATGAGGCGTTGAGGAGTTCCGCCACCTTGTCGCGCACGACCTCATAAGCATCCGAGGTTTTCTCGGACATATAATGCAGGCCGCGATGGACATTGGCATATTGCTCCTCCATCACGAAGCGCATGGCCTCGATCACTTGCCTGGGCTTCTGCGCCGAGGCGCCAGAATCCAAAAACACGAAGGGCTTGCCATAAATTTTCTGCGCCAGAATGGGAAAATCCTGGCGGATGGCTTGAATATCCAAAGGCAGCAGCGTTGTGCTCATTGTTTGCTCCACCAGCTTTCCAAAGCTTCCTCAAACAGATTCTTCGAGGCATCGTGCGTCACCGGCTCCAGCGCTTCCTCAAGAAACGCGCGGATCAGAAGCTGCCGCGCCTCGGCCTCGGGAATACCGCGCGAGCGCAGATAAAACACCTGCTCCTCATCCAAGGCGCCAATTGTCGCGCCATGAGAGCATTTGACGTCGTCCGCGAAAATCTGCAGCTCGGGCTTAATATCCATCTCCGCCTCGGGCGAGAGCAAAAGCGCCTGGCTCATCTGATAGCCATCGGTCTTCTGTGCGATCCGATCTACCTCGATCTTACCCTGAAACACCCCATGCGCCATGCCCGCGAGCACGGATTTCACAGTCTGGCGCGATGGGCAATCAGGCGCCTTGTGCCGGATAATGGTCGTGAAATCGCCATGCTGAGCCCCCCCCAAAAGCTGCGCGGCATTCAGATGCGCCAATGCATTCCGGCCCAGGAGATCGGCTTCGATCTCCGTGCGGGAGAGGCTGGCGCCAAGCGTCAGGGTGAAATGCTCATAAGAGGCATCTTCCGCGATTTCAGCATGAATAAAGGTGGTGTTGAAGGCTTCCAGACTCTCCTGCTGCAAGCGGAAATGCTGAAACACCGCCCCTTGCGCCAATTTGATGTCAAACACCGCGTTCTGCCAGTAAACGGCATCGCCCTTGTCGATCTCGATCAGCGTGAGCCTGGCTCCCTGCCCCAGCCTGATGGTATGGCGTGGATGAAAGGCGAAAGGCATGGCGCCGCTGGCCTGGGAAACCAGCAATAATTCCCCGGCATTCCGCCCGGCCGCAATATCGAGATTGATGCCATCCTTGGCGTGCTCGGCATTAATCAACGCCATTGGCTGCGTGCCCGATGCCGGCACCGGCACAAACGGCTTGGCAGAGGCAAAATCGCTTGAAAGCGACGTGTTCAGTGTACCGTTGAGAAACACAAAACGTGGAAAGGGCAAATCCGGCAATTCGGGCATGGCCGAAACCGCGGGGGGAGCAGCAAAGCTGATGGCGGAGAGCGGACGCAAATCAGTATAACGCCATGCCTCCTGCTTACGGGTGGGCAGTGCCGTCATCTCAGGCGGCTTCCAAGCCGGTATAACCGCTGGCTTCCAGCTCCAGCGCCAGGGAGGCGGGACCAGAGCGCACGATCCGACCATTTGCCAGAACATGCACCACGTCCGGCACGATATGGTCCAGCAGGCGCTGGTAATGGGTGATAACCAGGGCGGAGAATTGCCCGTCGCGCAGGGCGTTCACCCCCTCCGCGACGATCTTCAACGCATCGATATCCAAGCCTGAATCCGTCTCGTCCAGAATGGCAAGGCCGGGTTTCAGCAACGCCATTTGCAGCATCTCATTGCGTTTCTTCTCACCGCCGGAAAAACCGACATTGACGTTACGCTTGAGGAAATCTTCCTTCATCTTGAGCTGTTTCACGGCGGCCCGCGCGAGCTTCAGGAACGCCACGGCATCCAGCTCATTCTCGCCGCGCTTCTTGCGGATGGCGTTCAGCGCGGTGCGCAGGAAATTCGCATTGCCCACGCCGGGCAACTCCACCGGATACTGGAAGGCCAGGAACAACCCCGCGGCGGCGCGATCCTCAGGCTCCATCTCCAAGATGTTCGCACCGTTGAAAAGCGCCTCGCCTTGCGTCACCTCATAGCCATCCCGGCCGGAGAGCACATAAGACAGAGTGGATTTACCGGCGCCGTTCGGCCCCATGATGGCATGAACCTCGCCATCGGGAACCGTGAGCGTCACACCCTTCAGGATTTCCGCATCGCCGATCCGCGCATGCAAATTCTTGATCTCAAGCATCAGCCCACCGAACCTTCCAGGGAAACAGCCAATAATTTTTGTGCCTCAACGGCGAATTCCATCGGCAACTCCTTCAGCACATCCTTGCAGAAGCCATTGACGATCAACCCCACCGCATCCTCTTCTGAAAGACCACGCGAACGGCAATAAAACAGCTGGTCCTCAGCAATCGTGCTGGTGGTTGCCTCATGCTCAACCTTGGCCGAGGCATTACGGTTTTCAATATAAGGCACCGTGTGCGCGCCGCACTGATCGCCGATCAGCAAGCTGTCGCATTGGGTGAAATTCCGCGCGCCAGCGGCACCTGGCATGATCTTCACCTGCCCGCGATAAGTATTGTCCGAGTGGCCAGCGGAAATCCCCTTGGAAATAATCGTGCTGGTGGTGTTCTTGCCAATATGAATCATCTTGGTGCCCGTATCGGCCTGCTGGAAATTATTGGTCACGGCAACGGAGTAAAACTCCCCCACCGAGCCCTCCCCCTGCAAAATACAGGAAGGATATTTCCAAGTGACCGAGGAGCCGGTTTCCACCTGCGTCCACGAGATCTTGGAATGCTTGCCCCGGCAAGCACCACGCTTGGTGACAAAATTATAAATGCCACCCTTGCCTTCGGCGTCACCCGGATACCAGTTTTGCACGGTCGAATATTTGATTTTCGCGCTGTCCAGCGCCACCAGCTCGACCACGGCGGCATGCAGCTGGTTTTCATCGCGCATCGGCGCGGTGCAACCCTCCAGATAGGAGACCGACGCCCCCTCCTCAGCCACGATCAGCGTGCGCTCAAACTGGCCGGTATTGCGGGCATTGATGCGAAAATAGGTAGACAGCTCCATCGGGCACTTCACGCCCTTGGGAATAAAGACAAAGCTGCCATCGGAAAACACGGCTGAATTGAGCGCTGAAAAATAATTATCCCCAGCCGGCACCACGGACCCCAGATACTGGCGCACCAGCTCGGGATGCTCCTTCACCGCCTCGGAAATGGAGCAGAAAATGACACCGGCCTTGGACAAGGTTTCCCTGAATGTCGTGGCGACGGAGACGGAATCGAACACCGCGTCCACGGCCACACCCGCCAGGGCTGCGCGCTCATTCAACGGAATCCCAAGTTTCTCATAAGTTTTCAGAAGCTCCGGGTCCACCTCGTCCAAGGATTTGGGCGGCGCCTTGGCGGGAGCCGCGTAATAATACAAATTCTGGTAGTCGATCGGTGGATGATTGATGCGCGCCCAATGCGGCTCCTCCATCTGCAACCATGCGCCATAAGCCTTCAACCGCCATTCAAGCAACCAATCCGGCTCACCTTTCTTTGCGGAAATGAGACGCACGATATCCGTGGAAAGCCCCTTCGGAAACGCCTCCATCTCAATATCGGTGGTAAACCCATATTTATACTTTTGGGCCGCCAATTCCTGAATTGTGGAATCTGTGGTGGTGGACATGGTCAGGCAACCTCGTTGATCTTCGGAGCCGGAATTCGCAAGGCGCGCGGCACGGACGCCGCCGCCATATCGGCCAGGGAAATATGCAAAAGCGCATCGCGGATAGCTTCGTTAACCGGATCCCACCGCCCCGCGACGGGGCAGAGAGACTGGCTCCCGCAGGTCGTGCCCGCCCCCTCCACGCATGAGGTCAGGGCGATCGGGCCGTCAATGGCCACGATCACCTCGGCAACGGCGATCTCAGCCAGGGGCTTGCCCAGCCTGTACCCCCCACGCGCGCCACGCGTGGAGATCACCAGACCATGCCCCGCCAAAACCTTCAGTACCTTGGCCACCGTAGGTTCCGGCACGCCGGTGCCCGCCGCTATCCCAGGCGAGGTTTCAACGCCGTCCGCCATACTCAGGCGGACCAGCGCGGCCACCGCATAATCGGTCAGGCGTGAAAGTTTCAGCATATCGACCCCATTAAAAGGACCTTAACGGTCCTGTTTCTCAATTGGGCCATCGGGGACAAATCGTCAAGCAGTTTGGCTATGCCGAGACGGAAGATTCATACCCCATACGCACGGCATCGCAACAAGTTTGTTGCTCAGACCCGGAAAGAACGGCCTTGCCCGAACCTAGCGAACGACTATCCCAATCGCGCAATAATCTCAGGCAACTCCCCCGGTGTTTCCGCTCGGGCTTCGCCCTGCCCCTGCCCATAACCCCAGGCACAGAAAATGGCGGGCAAACCCAGCCCGGCGGCGGCGTTCATGTCATTGGCGTGATCGCCGACCATGATCGCATCCGTCGCTTCCAGCGCCGCCAGGGCGGCAGCCAGATGACGTGAGTCAGGTTTGCGATAAGGGGTGGAATCCCCTCCCACCACCGCATCGAAATAACGTGTAAGATCAAGAGCCGCCAGCACTTCCTTCGTCGCGCACATCGGCTTGTTGGTGCAGATGGCCAAAGGCCGCCCCTGTGCCTTCAGTGCCGTCAGAACGGCCGGAATGCCGTCATAAACAACTGTCGTGATCACCGGGTTTTCCGCATATAGCGCCATGAAGCGCGCATGCTGCTCAGAGGCTGGAACAAGCCCCCTGGCGGCGAAGGCCCGCTCCACCAGCACCTTGGCGCCATCGCCGATCATGTCCCGCACCTGCGCCAGGCTCAACGCCTCCAGCCCCGCCTCGGACAGCACCTGGTTGAGCTTCAAGGCAATGTCCGGCGCGGCGTCGATCAGCGTACCATCCAAATCGAAGATCACCGCACGCATGAAACACTCCGCCAAATAATTTGAATCTCCTGTCCTTTGACACAGAGCGGGCGCGGGGGCTACCGCAAGAAGGGTCAATGGAGGGTCGAATCAGATGTGCGGAATCGTAGGTGTCGTGGGTCACTCAGACGCGGCACCGCTGCTGCTGGGGGGACTGCAACGCCTGGAATACAGGGGCTATGATTCCGCGGGCATCGCCACGTTGGTGAATGGCCATATCGACCGCCGCCGGGCCGAGGGCAAGCTGAAAAACCTGGCCACCGTGCTGGCGGCGGAGCCATTGTCCGGCTCCACCGGCATTGGCCATACGCGCTGGGCCACCCATGGCGCGCCGACAGTAAGCAACGCCCACCCGCACGCCACGTCTCGCGTGGCGGTCGTGCATAACGGCATCATCGAGAATCATGCCGCCCTCCGCGCCGAACTGGAAGCCAAGGGGCAAAGCTTTTCCACCGAGACAGACACCGAGGTGGTGGCCATTCTGGTCGATTATCTGCTGCAGCAAGGCTTGGAACCGGTCGCGGCGGCGGCGCGGGCCTTCGCCCGGCTGGAGGGGGCCTATGCCCTGGCCCTGATCTTCGCCGGGCATCAAGATTTGATCATCGGCGCTCAACGCGGCGCGCCCTTGGCCGTGGGGTTTGGCGCGGAGGAGATGTATCTCGGCTCCGACGCGCTGGCTCTGGCACCCCTGACCCGCGAGATCGCCTATCTGGAAGATGGCGACTGGGTGGTGGTGACCGCCAAGGGAGCAATTTTCCATGACAGCACCGGGGCCGTGGTATTGCGTCAGAAAAAGCTGACAGCGCTGACCGGCGCGGCCATCGGCAAGGGCAATTTCCGGCATTTCATGGAGAAGGAGCTGCATGAGCATCCGGTGGTGATCGGCGATGTCCTGCACCGCATGCTGGAGGGGGAAACACCGCGCCTTCCCTCCCTGCCCTTCGATCTGGCGGACATCAAACGCATCACCATGAGCGCCTGCGGCTCGGCCTTCTATGCCGGACTGACAGCCAAATTCTGGCTGGAAAACCTGGCCCGCGTGCCGGTGGAAGCCGACGTGGCGAGCGAGTTCCGCTATCGCAGCCCACCGATGGATGATGGCGGACTGGGGCTGTTGGTGAGCCAAAGCGGCGAGACGGCCGACACGCTAGCCGCCTTGCGTTACATGAAAGCGGAAAATCAAAAGATCCTCTCGGTGTTGAACGTGCCGGAAAGCACCATGGCTCGTGAAAGCGATGCAATCCTGGAGACCATCGCCGGGCCTGAAATCGGCGTGGCCAGCACCAAGGCCTTTACCGCGCAGCTGACCGTGCTGGCCGTGTTCGCGCTGGCGCTGGCGCGGGCCAAGGACACCAAACGCATCGATGAAATCACGCGCCTGGCCTCTTCCCTGCTGGAAATTCCCGCCAAGGCGGCGGAAGTTCTGGCCAACGATGCGCCTATCCGGCGGCTGGCGGCGCGGATCGCCGAGGCACGGGACGTGCTTTATCTGGGCCGGGGCGCCTGTTTTCCGATCGCGCTGGAGGGGGCCCTGAAGCTGAAGGAAATTTCCTACATCCATGCCGAGGGATACGCGGCGGGTGAAATGAAGCACGGGCCAATCGCGCTGATCGACAAATCCGTACCGGTGATCGCCATCTGCCCCTCGGGACCGCTCTTCGAGAAAACCGCTTCAAACCTACAGGAAGCAGCGGCGCGCGGCGGACAGATCATCGTATTTTCCGACGATGAGGGCGCCTCGAAACTGGCTCCCATAACCACCGAAACGATCCTGCTGCCGGCCATCGACCCGTTCGCCGCTCCCATTCTGCACGCCATTCCAGTGCAAATGCTCGCTTATCATGTCGCCGTGATGAAAGGCACGGATGTGGACCAACCACGCAACCTAGCGAAATCTGTCACCGTGGAATAGAAGATCGTCCTTATTTATTTTGAAGTCGCAATAATTTTTCGCTGGCTGTTTTGCTTTGGTTACGCAAAAAACCTCATGCAAAACATCAGTTGATTATCATAACTTATTGTATTTACATGGCATTTTTCAAAGGTGAACGTAGGATAAAATTTGGCAAGATTGTGTTTTAAGGTTTGAAACACCCGCGCCAATGAAGCTATGCTTCCTTGGTCCGAGAGCAAGGGTGCAAAAGATGAACCAAATTCAGACACTCTCTAAAGTTGCCCGGATTGCCGCGCCGAGGAAACTTCCCGTTCCGGCTGGCAGTCACGCGAAGGAAACATTCATCATCGAGGATGGCTGGGTGTTTCGTGAGCATCATGGCAAATATGTCGAATGCATTTGCCGCAGCGACGAAATCGCCAAACTGCCCGGCGGACAACGGCCAGCCAGCAGACGCGTCTAAATTCAATCACCTTCAGCAAAGCGCATGGCCTAGACCATGCGCTTTAGTTCTGCCTATTGCCCAACCCGGGCCTTGGTCGTGCCGCCAGGCCCAGCCACGGGAGTTGTCGAACCGACCGTCGCCTGCGGATGCAGCGCCACTTGCGGCAAGGTCGGCTGGTTGGCCCATACCGCGCTGGAACCGTTGGGTTGCGGCTTTACATTGGCTGGCTGCGGCGCATTAGCGGGCGGTTTGGCCACACCTGGCTGCACCACGGAGTTGTTGGGATTATCCGTTACGTTCGCCGCCCCCGTGCCTTGCGCCAAAGCCACCCCACCCAGGCTCATCGCCAAAACCACGCCCACGCCAACCCGGATCATGTCACGCTCCTGATATGTCATATATTTCATATATAGGCATGACATTTCCGGCTTTGATACAACGCAAATTGCCAAGATGGCACCTCAGACCAGCGTTTCGGGCGGGATGGCGCCTTGCTCTTCCGTCAGTCCTTCTTAATTTGCCATCATGCATGAGACGATCACGCCATCCACCCTGACCTGGCCCGTCACCAGATTCTCCAGTACCCAGACACCACAGACAAGCGAGCTTCCCCTTGCGGAGGAAACGCCCATCAACCTCCTCTACAACACACTGCCCTATGCCACGATGATGGCCACCGCCCGGGATATCGAGGATTTCTGTACCGGATTTTCCGTGACGGAAGGCATCGTGGAGCGGGCGGAAGACATCAAATCCGTCGAGCTGGAACAAGGCCGGGGCTTCATCAAGGCGGATATGCGAATCCCGCCTGATCGGTTTCACAGGCTGTTGCGGGCATCCCGGCGAATGGTGGTGGGGCGCACCGGTTGCGGGATCTGCGGGATGGAGGATGCATCCCAAATTCTGCGTCCCCTGCCCGCCTTACCCCCTGGCCCGCCTACCTCCCTCGCCGCGATCCGGCGTGGGCTGAAAGCCCTGCCAGAACAGCAAGGGCTCAATCAGGAAGTGCACATGGTGCATGGGGCAGCCTGGTGCGACATGGCGGGCAAGATCAAGCTGATCCGGGAAGATGTCGGGCGGCACAACGCGCTGGATAAGCTGATCGGCGCGGCATTGCGCGGCGGGCATGATTTATCGGATGGTTTCTGCCTGCTGACCTCGCGCTGCTCCTACGAGATGGCGCAAAAATCCATCATCGCGGGTATCCGCACCATCGTCGCAATTTCCGCCCCCACGGGGCTTGCCTTGTACACGGCGGAACAGGCAGGGCTGACGGTGGTTGCCATCGCCCGCCCTGATGCACAAACCCTGTTCACCGGAAAACTGTCGGAATAAGTGTCAGACCACCACCCGGACGGGGATGGATTTCGCCGCCGGCGTGCCCGAAATTTCGTCGAAATGCCCAAGAGGCAGCAATGGGTTAAGCTCAGGATAATACCCCGCCAGACTGCCCCGGGGCATCGGGTACGGATAAACCGTCAGCCCTTCCACCCGACGGGCCACATCATCGTCCGCGATCGTTTCCAGCGCCACCTTCGCATGTGGCGCGATATTGGCGGCCCGCATATCCTCCTCATTCATGAACAGCACCATGCGCCCGTCATAAACCCCACGGTAACGGTCGGAATAGGAATAGATCGTGGTATTGTATTGATCGTGCGAACGCACGGTGGAAAGCCTGAACATCTCCGCCCCGCCGATGGGCTTGTCCTCATCCAGCCCATCGAACAACAGGAAATTCGCCCGACCGCTCTCGGTGTTCCATTTACGCTCACGCGGCGGAACGGTGAGATGAAAGCCGCCTGGCGCCTTGATCCGCTCGTTGTAATTATGGAACAAGGCTGGATACACCTCGGAGATCTTGCCGCGGATCAACGCATAATCGGCGATATAATCCGCCCACGGCACCAAGCTGCTTGGCATGGCCGCCATGGCCATGCGGCATACGATCTCGACCTCGGACCGCAATTCGGGACTTGCCGGTTCCAATATGCCCCTCGATGAGGTGACATTGGACATTGCATCCTCAATGGTGACGAACTGCTCCCCCGTAGCCTGCCTGTCGATCTCGGATCTGGCGATTACCGGCAAAATCAACGCCTGTTTGCCATGCACCAGATGGCCGCGATTCAGCTTGGTCGCGATCCCAACGGTCAGATTCAACCGCCGCATCGCCTCATAGCCAATCGGCGTATCCGGGATGGCATGAATGAAATTGCCGCCCAGTCCGATAAAGACTTTTGCCGTGCCGGCAATCATTGCCTTCACGCTCTCCACGACATGGTGGCCATGCTCACGAGGCGGCTTGAAGCCGAAAACCTTTTCCAACTGATCGAGATAAGCAGCGGTGGGTTTCTCCTCAATTCCCACCGTGCGGTCGCCCTGCACATTGGAATGGCCGCGTACCGGGCAGATGCCCGCGCCCGGCTTTCCAAAATTACCCCGCAGCATCAACAGATTGGCGATCTGCTGGATCACGCGCGCCCCCTGCTGATGCTGCGTGACCCCCATGCCAAAACAAATGATGGTGGCCTTGGAAACGATATAGACATTGGCACAGCGGCGGATCTGCGCCTCGTCGATACCCGACACCCGGACAATATCCCGCCATTCGGTCGCTTCTATATCCGCCTTCAGCGCCTCGAAACCGTTCGTGTGCTCCTGGATAAAATCTTCATCCAGCACGGCCTCTCCCGCCGCCTGGCGTTCGAACAACACCTTCATGATGCCTTTCAAGAAAGCGACATCGCCGCCAATCTTGACATGCACGAACTCGCTGGAAATCGAGGTGGACTGGAAGGTCGCCATCTCCACCATATCCTGCGGCTCGGTAAAGCGGATCAGGGCACGTTCGGGCATGGGGTTCACCGCCACGATGGGCACGTTGCGCTTACGCGCATTCACCAGCTCGGTCATCATGCGCGGGCTGTTGGTGCCAGTATTCTGCCCGATGATGAAAATCGCCTCAGCCTTGGCGAAATCGCCGATCACCACCGTGCCCTTGCCGATACCGATCGACATGGGCAGGCCACGGCTGGTCGGCTCATGGCACATGTTCGAGCAATCCGGGAAATTATTGGTCCCGAATTCGCGCACGAACACCGAATAAAGAAACGCGGCCTCGTTGGAGGTCCGGCCCGAAGTATAGAACTCCGCCTCATCCGGGCTTGCCAGCGCGTTCAACTCGGAGGCAATCAGCTTGTATGCATCCTCCCATGAGACCGGCACATAATGGTCTGTCGCGGGGTCATAGCGCATCGGCTCGGTCAGACGGCCTTGCTCTTCCAGCCAGTAATCGCTCTGCGTCATCAATTCCGCCACGCTGTAGCGGGCGAATAGCTCACGCGTGGCACGCTTGCGGGTGGCCTCCACCGCCAGGGCCTTGACGCCGTTTTCGCAGAATTCGAGCTTCTTCTCACGTTCGGGATTCGGCCAGGCGCAGCTTGGACATTTAAAACCATCCGGCTGGTTCATCTTCAGCAGAGCCTGGCTGCCTTTCACCGCAACGCTCTGTTCCAACAAAATCTTGGCCGTTGCCTTGGCCGCCCCCCAACCGCCAGCCGGGGCATCATAGGTTTCAAAACGAAGTTTTTCTGACATGACGGCACACTCCGGCTACGACCTGTCTGAAAATGAGCCGCCGCGCGCTTGGATGCAAGACACCGAAGAGCCGCTCTGACAGCAAGGCTGGGGTCAGGTCACCACGTCATGCGGCTCATGCGCATCTAGCCAGGTGATCACCCGTTCCGCCGCGAAATGACATAAAATTCCAACCAGCCCGCCAAGCAGCACCTCTTCCCCGCGCCAGAGGCCTGTCTGCAGAATGGATCCGGTCTCGCTGCGGGTCAGCAGAACAATCGGCGCCGTCCACATCGACACGCGCAAATCCGGCCATAGCCGGACGAGCAGCGCGCACAACGCCACGGCACCGGCGAGCTGACAGGGCACCGACGCGCCAAAAGCCAGCAACGCCCCACCCACGATAACCGCCGCGATCACGCCAACGATGGTCCCCGTCAAGCGCCAGAGCGTGGCGCGATTGGTGTCGTTCAGCTTTTCCTGAGACACAATGATACCCGACATGGTTGCCCAGACCGGGTGAGGGAGCCCGACCGCCCTGGCCAGCAAAAAAGCCAGGGCCGCCGCCGCCGAGCAACGCAGGATGAAGGCCGCATGCCGGTAAAATTCATCCTTGCTCATGCATCGCCCGGCTGCCCCGTTGCTTGTCAGTCCTTATGAGCTTCAAGGAACCAGAGTGCTTTGTCCAGATCGCGGGAATAAGCCGTGAAAATATCCGCCGTATCGGCATCTCCGGCCTCATCCGCCTCGTCGATCGCCTTGCGGGCGGCATTCGCCACCTGCCCGTAATGGCCCGTCAACGCGGCGAGATGGTCGGCAATGGAATGAATGTCCGTCGGATAGGCGGACAGCGTGCTGGTTTTCACCACCTCCTGGGAGGTGCCCATCGCCACGCCCCCAAGCTGCACGGCACGCTCGGCCATCGTATCGATATGCCCATCAAGCTGACCACGAAACCCGTCCAGCATCTCATGCACGGCGATGAATTGCTTGCCTCTCAGGTTCCAATGGGCCTGTTTGGTGATCAAGGCGAGGTCGATCCCCTCCGCCACGCGGGCATTCAGCAAGGCGATGGACGCCTTCTTGGTGTTGTCGGCCATGTTATTGGCGGTCTTGCGCAGTGACATGCTCAGCTCCTCAATGATCGGTCCGTTGATATGGACTTCATATTGGGAGCCTTGCCCCGCCATCTCAAGCCATGCCCGGGCTTATCCGCGCCACCGCACTTTACAGCCAGATTAAAGCTGGGCTAGGTACCTCCATAAATGCGAATGATTCTCATTATCTAAAAGAAAGGAACCCAGCCATGAAGCGTCTTCTGCTGCTAACGGCTTGCCTGACGGCCAGCGCCGGCCTCGCCCGCGCCACGCCCCCCACGCTGACAATCTACGCCGCTCAGCACCCGCAGGTGGAAGCCATGCTGGCTGATGCATTCACCAAGCAAACCGGCATTCCCGTTCGGCTGCATCAGGGTGAAGCACCTGAAATCGCGGCACAGATTCTGGAAGAAGGCGCGACCTCGCCAGCCGACATCTTCTTCACGGAGAATTCGCCAGAGCTGAACCTGCTGGATGAAAAGGGGCTGCTGGCACCGGTCGACCCCGCCACGCTGGCGCAGGTGCCAGCCCAGTACAGCGCCACCGACGGCGACTGGCTGGGTGTGCTGGCCCGCGAGAATGTGCTGGCCTACAACCCCGCGAAAATCCAGGAAAGCGCCCTTCCCGCCTCGCTGCTGGATCTCGCCAAGCCGGAATGGAAAGGCAAGATCGGCATCGCCCCGAGCGATGGCGATTTCCTGCCCCTGGTCAGCGCCGTCATCAAGGAAGACGGCAAGGCCGCCGCCCTGGCCTGGCTGAAGGGGCTGAAAACCAACGCCAAGATCTATGAAGACGACGAAGGCGTCGCCGCCGCCGTGGCGCATGGCGATGTCGCCGCCGGAATCATCAATAATTATTATTGGTACCGTCTGGAAACACAGCTCGGCGCCACGGGCATCCACAGCCGGGTCTATCACTTCACTCATGGCGATGTCGGCGGACTGGTGAATGTCTCCGGCGCCGCGATCCTGAAATCCTCGAAACATCAAAAGGAAGCGCAGGAATTCCTGGCCTTCCTGGTCAGCCAATCCGCGCAGGAGATGCTGGGCAAAAGCAATGTCGATTTCGAATACCCGCTACGCCCCGGCGTGTCCCCCAACAAGGCTTTAAAACCGTTCAATGATTTGCAGCCACCGCCAATCAAGGCCGCCGATCTTGGCGACGATCAGGAAGCCGGCCGCCTTTTGCAGCAAGCCGGGCTGATCTGAGGCATGCAACCGGCATCAGCGCCGATCCGCCGCCATACCGCCGAGCAAGGCGTTCCCCGCGCCTTGCTCGGCGCCGCCATCCTGGCCACGGCACTCGTGCTGCTGCCGATCGGCATTACCGTGAAAAACGCCATGACCGGTGGCTGGGCCTTGGCGGCCGAACTGATCTGGCGGCCGCTGACCGGTGAATTGCTGCTGAACACGTTGGGGTTGATCGTGGGAACCTGTCTGCTGTGCGGGGCAACCGGCACAGTGCTGGCTTGGCTGATGGAGCGCACGGATCTACCTGGCCGGCGTTTCTGGGCGCCCTTGGCGGTTGCGCCGCTGACCATTCCGGCCTTCATCACCAGTTTTACCTGGCTTTCCATCAGCCCGGCTTTCGCGACTTATGGCGGTGCCTTGCTGGTGGTCAGCACGGCTTATTACCCGTTCGTCTATCTGCCCGTGGCGGCCGCCCTGCGCGGCATGGACCCCGCCTTGGAAGAAACCGCGCGCGCCCTTGGCCGGAATTTCTGGTCGATGTTGTGGCGCGTGGTGCTGCCCCAACTCCGCCCCGCCCTGCTGGGCGGCATGCTGCTGGTGGCGCTGAATACGCTGGTGGAATTCGGCGCCTTCGCGTTGCTGCGTTTTCGCACCTTCACCACCGCCATTTACGGAGCCTATCGCACCGGCTTTTCCGGGCCAGAACCAGCCCTGCTGGCCATGGTTCTCCTGCTGCTCTGTATTTTGTGCTTAACCGCGGAAGCTCTGATCCGTGGCAAAAGCCGCTATGGCCGGCTGGCGCGCGGCACCAGGGGAGCGGCACTTCGCTATGGGTTGGGGCGCTGGCGTTGGCCCGCCATGGCCTTGCCCCTCTTGCTGGGGCTGGCCACAACTTTCATGCCGCTGGCCACTATCTGCTTTTGGATGACGCGTCCGGCGGATAGCGCCACCACGGTGGCTGGCGCCTCGTATCTCGGGCTGCTGCGCGCGAGCTGGAGTTCCGTCAGCCTCGGGATCGAGGCCGCATGCCTTACCCTCGCCTTGGCCCTGCCGCTGGGTTTTCTGGCCACGCGTCACCAGGGCCTGCCTTCCCTGCTGCTGGAACGCTGCGCTTATCTCGCCCAGGGCATTCCGGGAATTGTCGTGGCGCTGGCACTGATCTCACTCAGCGTGCATCATCTGCGCCCTCTTTATCAGAGCCGTGGCCTGCTGGTCATCGCCTACGCCATTCTGTTCCTGCCGCTGGCGCTGGTTAGCGTGCGCGCGGCCTTGTCGCAGGCTCAAACCCGGCTGGAGGAAGCCGCCCATTCATTGGGACTCGGGCGGGTGGAAACATTCTGGCGCGTGACGCTGCCCCTGGCCGCGCCAGGTTTCGCCGCCGCCGCCTGCATGGTTTTCATTTCCGTGGTGACGGAACTGACCACCACATTATTGATGGCCCCCATCGGCACCTGGACTCTGGCCACGGAGCTTTGGGCCGACACCTCAACCGTCGCGTTCGCCGCCGCCGCGCCCTATGCGGCGGTCATGGTGGCGATTTCCATGGCCGCCTCCTGGCTCCTGGCCGGCAGGCTGGGGCGCGCGGGGGTTCTCTCCTTCGATTCGCATTCATGAACCGGAAACGCGTGAGCATGCTCGACATTTCCCACCTTGGCAAAAATTTCGCCGGCGCGCCGGTCCTGCGGGATATTGAATTCTCCATTCCCACGGGCGGCCTCGTGGCGATTCTGGGGGCGTCCGGCAGCGGCAAGACCACCCTCTTGCGGTTGATCTCCGGTTTTCTCCGCCCGGATTCGGGGCAGATCTGGCTGGACGGCGCCCAGATCGCCTCACCGGAACATTGCCTGCGTCCGGAACGGCGCGGCATCGGCTATGTGGCGCAAGAAGGAGCGCTATTCCCACATCTCAACGTCGCGCAGAATATCATGTTCGGCCTCCCCCGGCCGGAACGGAACAACCATTCCAGGCTGACGCACCTTCTGAGCATGGTGGGATTGCCGGCACATTATGCCACCCGGCCGCCACAAGCCCTTTCGGGAGGGGAGCAGCAACGCGTGGCACTGGCCAGGGCCCTTGCCCCCGCGCCGCGCCTGTTGCTGTTGGACGAACCATTTTCCGCCCTCGATGCCGGGTTGCGGGCCGAAACCCGCGCCGCCGTGGCTCAAGCCATCCATGAAGCCGGCACAACCGCGATCCTGGTGACGCACGACCAGAGCGAAGCCCTCTCCATGGGCCAAAAAGTGGGGGTAATGCAGCAAGGCAGATTAGCCCAATGGGCCTCACCAGAGACACTCTACCGCCACCCGGCCACGCCGTCCCTGGCGAGCTTTGTCGGAGAGGCCGTCTTTCTGCCGGGCGAATCGCTGGGCCAGCAGGCGCGTTGCGCGCTGGGTCTGCTCACCTGCGCCATCCCTCAGCCGCCAGGCCCATTGGACATCATGATCCGTCCCGAACAAATCCAGATCGGCGATGCACCCGGGGCTGTTCCGGCTTTGGTCGAATCCGTCACATATTACGGGCACGACGCGGCCGTGACGATGGCATTGCGCCAGACGGACGGCCTTGAAGTCACGGCGCGCGTCCATGGCCACACCATTCCGTCCCCTGGGCATGAGGTCCGGGTTTCCGTGCAGGGCAAAGTCACCGCTTACCCCGCCATTCCCGCATCGATAGCCTGATCCACGCATTTAATTAAGAATTATTCGCATTTACTATTGCCGATTAAATGCGAATGGTTTTCATTGTCGACAATCTTTCTGGGAGAGATCAAAATATGATCACACGCAATTATCATCGCGGCCTGCTGGCCGCTCTCGGCTTCACCCTGGCTCTGCCCAGCGCCGCGCTGGCCGATGAGGGTTACCTCGCCTCTCTGCACCATGAGCATCTGGTCACCTCCACCGTTCCGGAAAATGGCGACCAGAATCCCTACGCCATGGCCATATCTCCGGTCAGCGCCGGCAACCTGCAAAAGGGCGACCTCCTCGTCGGAAATTTCAATAACGCCAAGAACCTGCAAGGCACGGGCACAACGATCATCGACTATCGCCCCGCCACCGGTAAAACCACGACCTTCGCCACACTGCCCGCGAAGCTCGATGGCTGCCCGGGCGGCGTGGGGCTGTCCACGGCCATGGCGGTGCTGAAATCAGGCTGGGTCATTATCGGCAGCGCCCCAAGCACCGACGGCACCACCAAGACACTGGGCAAGGGATGCCTGATCGTGCTGGATTCCTCTGGCAAGGTGGCGGGCACCATCTCCGGCCCGAACATCGCCGACCCATGGGGGAACATGGCCTGGATCGATAACGGCTCCAAGGCCACGCTCTTCGTCAGCAATGCCGGATTCGGCATCGGCGCACCGGGCCAGCCAGTGCAAAACACCGCCACCGTGCTGCGGATCGAGCTGAACATTCCCGAAGGCAAGGCCCCGGAAGTGGCGAGTCAAACCGTGATCGGCAGCGGCTTTCCCGCCCGGGCCGATGAAAGCGTGTTCCTGATCGGCCCCACGGGCTTGGCGCTGGGCAAGGATGGCACACTGTATGTCTCGGACGCCATCGGCAACCGGGTCGTGAAAATCCTCGACGCCACGACTCGCATGGACAGCGCCGGAACCGGCGAAGTTGTGACCCAGGGCGGATTGCTGAACCGTCCCCTGGCCCTGACCACAGCCCCAAACGGCAATCTGATCACCGTGAACGGGCTGGATGGCCGCGCCGTGGAGATCGACCCCACAACCGGCAAGCAGATCGGCGATAAATGGCTGGACAAGGACGAAGCCCAAACCCCACCGGGCAGCGGCGACCTGTTTGGAATCGTGCCGAGCCCCGACGGCAAGGGTATTTATTATGTCGAGGACGACATGAACACCGTCATGCAGGCGAAATGAACGGGCACGACAAGAAAGCCCCGTCGCGCCGGTGCTTTCTGGGCACGGCAGGGCTGGCGGGAGCGGCCGCCAGCCTGCCCGCCTCGGCGGTGAAAGCGGCCATGCCAGACATGGCGAAAACGACCATGCCATTTTACGGAGCTCGGCAATCGGGCATCACCTCGCCAATGCAGAATGCCCTGTATTTCGCCGCATTCGACCTGAACACCGAACGCAGGGCCGACATCGTGTCGCTGTTGCGCCGTTGGACGAATGCCGCGGCCCGCATGACCGCGGGCCTGCCCGCTGAACCTGGCCGGCAAGAGGAAGACCAGCCTGGGCTGGATAGCGGCGAGGCCGTGGGGCTTGGCCCCTCGCGCCTGTCCGTCACATTCGGCTTCGGCCCTGATTTATTCACGCATGACGGCAAGGACCGTTACGGCCTGGCGGCCAAGCGCCCCGCCGCCCTGGTGGATTTGCCGCGCTTCAACGGCGACCAGCTCGTGGAGGAACAATGCGGTGGCGCCCTATGTGTGCAGGCCTGCGCGGACGACCCGCAAGTCGCGTTTCATGCGGCGCGGCAGCTGGCGCGGCTGGGATATGGCGTCACCACCCTGAAATGGACCCAGGCGGGTTTCAGCGCCGCGCCGGAAACCAAAGGCACGCCACGCAACCTCATGGGATTCAAGGACGGCACCATGAATCCCACCGGCCATGAGCTGGATGAAGCCGTCTGGGCCGGGGCGGAAGGCCCGGGCTGGATGGTCGATGGCAGCTACATGGTGGCGCGGCGAATCCGAATCGCGCTGGAACATTGGGACCGCATGAAGGTGATGTTCCAGGAGCAAACCTTCGGTCGCAAAAAACAGTCAGGCGCGCCACTCGGCGCGCGGGACGAATTCGACACGCCGAATTTCAACGCAACCGACAGCGACGGCAACTACATTATCCCGGAAACCGCGCATATGCGCCTGGGGGCGGCCCAGTTCAACAATGGCGCCCAGATCCTGCGCCGCTCATATTCCTACAATAACGGCGCGGTCTTCACCGCCGAGCGCTGGCCACCCTGGACCCAAGCCATCGAATTCGATTCGGGTCTTTTCTTCCAGGCTTATCAGAAGGATCCACGCACGGGCTTCATCCAGATTTTCGACAAGATGTCGAAATTCGATGCCTTGAACCAGTTCACCACCCACGTGAACAGCGCTGTCTTCGCCTGCCCCCCAGGGGCCAAACAAGGCGGTTACATCGGCGAGTCCCTGTTCGAGAGCGCCTGAAAAAACCTTGAATTCCGCGCTGCGACGAAAAATCTGAAACCTGGTGCGGGTGGTCGGAATCGAACCGACACTCCATTGCTGGAACCGGATTTTGAGTCCGGCGCGTCTACCAGTTCCACCACACCCGCCCGGTGGAAGCTGTGTAAGTTAGGCCTCGCACGAAATCAACAGGCGATCCACTTGCCAGCCCTTTCTGGTTTGGTTATAGACCCGCCCCACCGGTCCCGAATAGCTCAGTTGGTAGAGCAAGCGACTGTTAATCGCTCGGTCGTAGGTTCGAGTCCTACTTCGGGAGCCAGGTTTTCATCTGACAAAACCTAAAGTTTCCGGCACCTCACTAAAGGCGGCCAAAGGCCGCCAAGGTAGTCATCAAGCTGGTTGGGTAAACAGCACCGCCTTGGCGATAGCGTCGGCCAGCGCCTCAATCCCCTCCCCGCTGCGGGCATTCGTGGCGATCAATGCCTTGCCGCCCCGCGCCGCGCGCGCCTCCTCCAGCATTTTTTCCAGATCAATGCCCACATAAGGCGCCAGATCGGTCTTGTTGATCACCAGCAAATCACACCGCAGCACACCAGGGCCGCGCTTGCGGGGAATATCGTCTCCGCCGGCGACATCGATGACGAAAATCCACCAATCCACCAGATCGAGTGAAAAGGTCGAGGCAAGATTATCTCCTCCCGATTCGTAAATAATGAGTTCCAACCCCGGCATCGCCGCTTCCATGCGGTCTCCCGCCAGCATGTTCAGCGTCGGGTCCTCGCGGATCACGGTATGTGGGCAAGCACCGGCCTCCACCGCCCCCACGCGCGCCGGGTCGATCAAACCCGACCGGCGCAAACGCTCCGCATCCTCGGCGGTGACAAGATCATTGGTGATCACGGCGAAATTAATCCCTCGGCGCTGTAAAACAGGGATCAACGCTTCGATCAGCGCCGTTTTGCCCGAGCCCACCGGGCCACCAATTCCGATTCTCGCCGCGCTCATCTGCCTTATGCTCTCCTGTCAGGATGGTTCGCTCCGCGGCCAGCTACAAGCCGCGCGATTCCAGGAAACACGTTTGCCAATGCTCCGTCCACCCAGCCTGGGGCCTCACAAGGCCTCGACTCCATTGGCGGAAAGGGCGGCGCGCAGGGGGCCGGCATCCAGCTTCTCCAGGGCATGCGTCCTGGCCCTGGCCCCCAGCGCCGCGCGCAAGCCCGCATCTCCACCAAGGCGCCGTAACCAGGCAGCCGCATGCTCTATATCCGGCTCCGCCCACCGCGCGCCGCCGCCCTTTTCGTAGATACCGCTCATATCCTCGATCTCAACCAGATCATAACCGATGAGCGCGGCGCTTTGCGCATCCATGAAGGCGAGATTGCCAGACCACCCCGTGGCCACCACCGGCTTGGCACGCAACATCGCCTCCGCCAATACCAACCCAAACCCTTCTGAGCGGTGTGGACTCAAAACAATATCCGCCCGCGCCAGCAACGCCGCCACCTTCTGGCGTGGCCAGGCACCGCTCATGATTCGTATATTCGCTCCCGCTTCCGCTTCCAGCCGCGCCGCCTCGCGCGGATAGGCCCCGGCTCCCTGAAGCTTGACGACCAGTATCTGCTCCCGCTCACCGCCAAAGGCCCGGCGGAACGCCGCAATCCCGGCAAGTGGATTCTTCCGGGCAAAGCTGGAACCCAGAGACAGCACCATCAACGTCACCACCGCATCTTCCGGCAAACCAAAATCCACATCCAACTCAGCCGGTGGCAGGCCGTACAAGGCCAGCGGATACGGCACCAACCGCACCCGTCCAGGCAGCAGCGGCTCCAGCGCCTCAGCGACAAAGGCCGAGGGCGCCCAGACCTCATGCACATAGCGCCCGCCTTCTCTCCAATTCAGCGGCGCCACGGGCAACTCCCATGCCCAGCTGCCAATGACACGCCGCCCCCTCAGCCAGTCCTTTCCCGCCCGTGCCAGCATCAATCTCAGGCTGGGCGCATTCACCGCCAGCAGCAGCGCCGCTCCACTGGGAATACCGCCCCTCGGCGCCCGGCCCACCCCCATGACGATTGGCGCACCGCCAAACCCCGCGCTTCGTGCGGCGCTCTGCAAAATCCGCCCCGCTTCTCCAAGTCCCGTGCCCCCATCCAACTCCCCCGCGACGGCGAGCCCGCGAGACAAGGAGACCGGCACGGAATCGGCACGAGGCGCCAGAATCGAGGCCACGCGCCCCAGCCCCGCCCGGCGCGCGCCAGCGGGCAGCATACGCCACAGATGATGGCCCAAGGATAATCGCTCCACACGCCCACCCTATGTTGGCCGCGCCGCCGGGAACACACTTAAAACGAGTAAAATTAAAAAATAATCAACTTTTAGTTTTATTTTGATGGAGGTTTTATTTATGTTTTCTTCATGTCCGAACCGCTTTTACTGCCCGCGCATCATAGCGAATCCATCGCCGCCGCGACATCGGACAATCCCATCTCAGGCCGTCTGCTTTGCGCCATGCGATATGGCGCGCTAGGGGCCAGTTCACGCCTGCGCTTAGCTCAATATGCGCCTTTTCTCCGCCAGGTCGGGCTGGATGTCACGCTACGCCCCTTTCTGCGGGATGATTATCTGAACGCGCTTTATACCGGACGCTCACGCACGGGGGCAGCGCTGGGCGCCTATTGCCGGGCCCTGTCGGTCCGCGCCGAAATCGCCCAGCACGACCTGCTGTGGATCGAGAAGGAGCTGCTGCCCTGGCTCCCGTACTGGCTTGAGCGGGGCCTGCTCGGCGACACCCCTTATATACTGGATTTCGACGATGCGTGGGCCCTGCGTTACGCCCAATCCAGCTCTTCCTTGGTCAAGCTGCTGCTGCGCAATAAATTCGGCAATCTGCTGCGCCAAGCCGCGTTGACGATTGTCGCCAACGACACACTATACCGCTGGGCCGTGTCGGAAGGAGCGCGGAATATCCTGCTCTTGCCAACCGTCATCGACCCGGCGCGCTACCAGCCCACGCCATTGCCCGGCGGGCCGTTCACCATAGGCTGGATCGGCACCCCCCTGACCGCCACTTACCTGCATCTTCTCGCGGCCCCTCTGCGCCTGTTAAGCCAGGAGGGACCATTGAAACTGCTGGTCATTGGCGCGCCAGGCTTCACCATGCCCGGCGTCGATGTCGAAAGCCTGCCCTGGACGGAAGCCAGCGAAGCCATGATGATCGGAAAATGCCATGCGGGCATCATGCCCCTGCCGGACACGGAATGGGCCAATGGCAAATCCGGCTATAAGCTGATCCAGTACATGGCGATGGCCCGGCCCGCCATCGCCAGCGCCATCGGCGCGAACAACCGGATCGTTCACGACGGCGAAACCGGCTTCCTGGCCCATACACCAGACGACTGGCTGGCTTATTTGCGCCAGCTCCGCGCCAACCCTGACCTGGCCGCCCGGATGGGCGCGGCGGCACGGCTGCGGGTGGAGCAGCATTACAGCTTGGCCGTCACCGCCCCCATCCTGACCGAAACGCTCAGCGAGCTGCTTGGCAATATTGCCGCACATAAGGTGAAAACGCGGTTTGCAGCGCGGGAACGCTGAGCTTGAATGCCTCCAGCCGGTAAGGCGCATGCCGCCCATAGCCGCCGCGCGGCTTGGCCTGAATACGCCGGTCCATCGCCCGCAGGGCTGGTTCCGTTAACTCCTCGCCAAAATGCGCGTAAATCCGCGCCAGCGCCGCCAATGGCGCGGCGGTGAATTCCTCATATTGCATATGCAGCTTGCGTGAAGCCGGCACATCGGCGCGTTGGTCGAACTGCAGCAGCAGGTTGGCCCCTTGCGTCCACCTCGCGGCGACTTGAGCGCCAATCTCACCGGCATCGATCCCGCGCAGGAACGGTTTGCGCAATACCTGGGTCAGGTGCGCGACCGAGCCCAGAACCGCGATCGGGTCACGATGTAAAATGACAAAACGCGCATCCGGGTAGGTCCGCAGGATGGCGTCCAGCGTGAACGTATGATCGGGACATTTCAACACCCAGCGCGAGGGCACGCCATTTTGCAGAAATTGCAGAAATTTCTTGTGAAACCGGAAAGCATCGTCATGCCCCCTGGTCTCCAGCCATTCAAAATAAGATGGCACACGATGCGTGGAATCAAACCGCAGGCTCTGGAACACATGCGCCGTGATCTCGCTGCATTCCTGCGGGCTGTCGGCGTAGATCGGGTGCAGTTCCCGAAAACCGGGGGCCAGCCCATTGAATAGATCGAGCTGCTTATCGACCCGGGAAACACGCTTATCCCCTTGCGGGTCGAACCCCGCCGGGCGGGGGGCGGGGTAGATCATCTGCCAGTTGCGCGGCACCTGGCTACCCGGATCTTCCGCCATCAGATTATGCAGGAAGCTCGTGCCCGAACGCGGCAAGCCAAGAATGAACAAAGGTGCCGTCACCGGTGCCGCGGCCAAGGCCGGGTTGGCCGCGTGCGCGTCCTCGATGAGTTGCGCATTGCGCAACAACCGCAAGAAATCCCACCGCAAGGAAAGCCGGCCAAACAGACTCAGCGCCGATTCGTTCTTGATGGCCCCCAAAAGCCGTTCCAACCCCTCCACGGCATCGGGTGCGGGGGCAACGCCGGCGGTCTGAACCAGGCTCTTCGCAGCCACGACGGGAAACGCCGCTTCAGGCACCAGCCCATCGGCAAGCTGAAACCCCTTGCTCAGCAATTTGGCCAGCATCGTCATCTCAGCGCGGCTTCCGTTCGATCAATTCGATTTTATACCCGTCCGGATCCTCGATGAAGGCAATCACCGTGGTGCCGAATTTCACCGGGCCAGGCTCGCGGGCGATCTTCGCCCCACCCGCGCGCAGTTTCTCGCAGGTGGCGTGAATGTCCGGCACCCCCAGGGCCAGATGGCCAAACCCTGTTCCCGCCTCATAATGCTCGACCCCCCAATTATAGGTCAATTCCAGAACGGTATGGCTGGCTTCGTCTCCATATCCCACGAAGACAAGGGTATATTTGCCTTCGGGCACCTCGTGACGGCGCAGCACCTTCATGCCCAGCAGGCCGGTATAAAAATTCACACTCCGCTCCAGATCTCCAACACGAAGCATGGTATGAAGATAAGAGAATTCGCTCATGTCCTGGTCTCTCCTGCTGGCCTTATCCATTTAAGTACGAATACCGACCAAAAAAACACCCGCTTTATCGGCAATTTCAATCAATTGCGCCCGATTGACTAAAATCGTGCCGCCAGCCTCGAATGCCACCCCCCTGAGCCCTGCATTACATGCATGATGAACCGTGTCCGGCCCCACTGTGGGCATATCGGCTCGCCGTTCCTGTTGCGGTTTGGCAATTTTCACCAGAACCCCGGCCGGGCCAGCACGTCTTACCGCCGGAATGCGGGTCAGCATGGCATCCGTGCCCTCGACGGTCTCCACCGCCAGCACAAGCCCCTGCTGCACCACGCAGGCCTGCCCCACATCCGCGGCGCCGATGATCCTCAGCACCTCCACCCCGCGTTGAATATCCGCCATGGCCTGTTCATCCGGCTGCGTGGTGCTCAACACTCCTTCGGGCGCCAACGCGTCTTTTATGATCTCATGTGCCCCCAGAACCCGGAACCCCTCCTCCGATAGGATGCGGATAATCGCCGCAAGCAAGCCATCATCCCCTAGAAAGGCCGCCCTGCCAACACGCGCCAGCAGCCTTGCCCCTTCCGCGTCGGGGCGTAGCGACAAAAAGGAAGGCCTCTTGACCGGACCGATCATTACCAGATCCTGGCAGCCTTCCTCCCGGAACGCCCGGACCATCGCCCCGATGGCGCCAAGCCTGTAGAATTTATGTGGAAAAGACTGAAGGGGCTCGGCCAGCGCATAGCCTTCCAGCGCCGCGATGAACACACCCCGTCCCGCCGCCCGGGCCGCGGCAGCTACTTGGCCGGGCAAGGGCCCCCCGCCCGCGATAATCCCAAGCGGGCTCAAGCGGCACGCGCCCTATTCGTCTCCGCCCGCGACATTGGTCAAAATGCCATGCTTCGAGGGCGAGGCAATAAAAGCCAGAATATCGCGTATATAAGCGTTATTCTTATAGGTTTCCTCCGCTTTCGCCACGCGCTCGGCAAACACCCCCGGGCCGGAAAACAAGAATTTATATGCGGTGTTGATCTCGGCGAGTTCGGTTTTCTCCACCCCCCGGCGCTTCAGGCCAATCAGATTTAGCCCAAGCAGTTCGGCCCGCGTTCCGAACACGCGGGCATAGGGAATGACATCGCGCGTCACCCCTGTCAGCCCTCCGATCATGGCGCCGGCACCGACACGGGTGAATTGCAACAGCGCCGCATTACCGCCGATCACGGCGCGGTCGCCTATTTCCACATGCCCGCCCAGCGCGACATTGTTGGAAATGATCACCCCATCGCCCACCACGCAATCATGCGCGACATGCACGGTGGCCATCAGCAGACAATCCGCGCCGATCCTGGTAACGCCCGAGCCCGTGACCGTTCCACGATGGATGGAGGCATGTTCACGAATCTGCGTCCGGGGGCCGATAACGGTCTCGGTCTCCTCGCCCTTATATTTAAGATCCTGAGGTTCCAGCCCCACCGTGCAGAACGGAAACAGCTTGACGCCCGCCCCCACCCGCGTGCGCCCCGCAATGGCGACATGGGAAACCAGTTCCGCGCCTTCCTCCAGCACAACCTCTCTGCCCACCGTGCAGAAAGGGCCAATTGTCACGCCTGGGGCGATAACGGCGCCATCCTCGATGATGGCGGTGGGGTGAATCATGCTCTTTACCGTATCCAGCATTCTCTGTCCGCTTCAGGCCTGTTCGCGCTGTACAGGCGCGCACCAGCCAGAGCCAATCACATTCGGTTACCGCTTATGTCGAGACACAGCGCCAATCTCAGACAGGTTTTTCCTTGTCCATGATCATGGCGGTAATCGTGGCTTCCGCCACCACGGCGCCGTCAACCCGCGCTGCGCAGACAAACCGCCAGATCTGCCCGCGCCGCTTCTCCTTGGTCACGGCAATCCGAAGCTGATCGCCCGGCGTCACCGGCTTGCGAAACTTCGCACCGTCGATCGACATGAAATACACAATGGGAATCCCCGCCTCCGGTCCCAACGTGGCGATCACGAGCCCCGCCGCGGTCTGGGCCATGCTCTCGATGATCAGCACGCCCGGCATCACCGGGTGCCCGGGGAAATGCCCCTGGAAGAACGGCTCGTTCACCGACACGTTCTTGATGCCGACAGCCGAGTGGTCCTTGCGGACATCCACCAGCCGGTCGACCAGCAAAAAAGGATAGCGGTGCGGGATCATCGACAAAATCTGCTTGATATCGATCATCGCCACATCCACGGGCGGAAGAGTCTGTTCCGTCACGTCAGTCATCGTTCAATTTCCTGGTTTTTGTCCTTTGCGCCCCGACTGGGCGAGTTTTCGCAAGGTGATCACCTCGCGAAAGAAGCTTTTCGAGTTCTGCGCGGGCGCGCCCAGCACCTCCTCGCCATCCGGCACGTCCTGCATCACGCCCGATTGTGCCCCGATGCGGGCCTTGTTCCCGATCTTCAAATGTCCGGTCAGCCCCGCCTGAGCGGCAATCATCACCCCCTGGCCAATCTGCGTGGAACCGGAAATTCCCGCTTGCGCCACCACCACGGAATAAGGCCCGATATTCACATTATGGCCGATCTGCACGAGATTATCGATATGCACACCCGGACCGATCACCGTATCCTGCGCCGAACCGCGATCAATGGTCGTGTTGGCGCCGATCTCGGCACCATCTCCGATCAGCACACGCCCCAATTGCGGAACAGGGGTGAAACCCGTCTTTGAAATCGCGAAGCCGAATCCATCCTGACCGATGCGCGCCCCCGGATAGATCACCACCCGGTCTCCCAGAATGGCGTGGCTGAGCGTGACTTGCGCATGGATGCGACAATCCCGCCCGACCACCACCCCTGGCGCGATATAAGCCAGCGCGCCGATGGAACTGCCCGCGCCAATCTCCGCGCCCGCGCCGATCACCGCACCCGCGCCAATCTCCGCCGAGGGGTCGATACTGGCCAACGGGTCGACAATGGCGCTGGGATGCACGCCGGGCGAAGACTCCGGAAACGGGTAGAATAACGTGGCAACCCTGGCCCAGCCCACATAAGGCTCGCTCACCGCCAGCGCCACGCAACCCGGCGGCACCTTGTCCAAGAAATCAGGATGCAGGATGACCGCTCCCGCCTTGGTCTGCGCCAGCAAACCGGCATAGCGGCGATTATCGAGAAAGCTAACATCCTCCGGCCCAGCGCTTTGCAGCGGCGCGATGCCGGAGATCATCCGCTCCGGCTGGCGCGCCTCCGTTCCCAAAAGCGCGGCGAGCGCGGCGATCGAATGTGGCCCGGTACGGTGGAAAAAACGCCCGTCACCAGGTTTCGCGTCGTCTGCCATGGCTCAGGGGCCAACGCCCTGGTCTTCGGGCGGGTTAATCTGCATGCCAGGCGTGACCACGCTGGGCGGTACCTTCACACTCGGCAGCAATTTGTTCAGCTCCTTCACGGTTTCGTCCGTAATGTCGAACGCCGCCACATTCAGCACCGCCTGCTCGCGATGCAGCACGAGGTTCATGCCATGCGCCTGCGCTTCCTGCTTGACGATCCCGGCCAGCATCGCCTCGATCTGCTGCAAGGCGGTCTGCCCCGCATTCTGGATGGCCTGGTTGCGCTCCTGGAACTTGGTCTGAGTCGCGGCAATCTCGTTCTGCAGTGCCTGCTCCTTCTTCTCCAGCTCGGCATCGGTGAGCTTGCCACGCTCGGCCATGATGGCCTGTTGCTCCGCCTGGATCTTGGCCCGGGCCGCCTGGGCATCCTTGGCCAAGGCATCCTGACGCTTCTTGATCTCGGCCTGCACGGCTTGGGCGGCGGTGGATTGCTGGAGCACCTGGGGCACCGACAACACGCCGATGACAGCGGTGGGAGGCGGCGATTCCGCGGGCAATGCCGGCAGATTCGGCACCTTGAACTTGGTCGTCTGCGGCTGAGACGTCTCATCCGCGGTCGGCGCAAGGGGTTTCGGCTTGGGCTTGGGCGCCATTTCTGGCGCTTTCTGCGTCTGGGCGCTCGGGGGCATGAAGAAACCCGCGGAACCGGAAGATGATGAGGACTGGGCATGTGCCGCCGGTGCGGCTCCCAGCGTCAGCAGCGGCAAGACGAGCGCATAGCGGGAAAGAGCGGACACTTAGAACCTCGTACCAAAAGAAACGCGGAATTGCTGGACCTGATCGCCCTCCTGCTTGACCACGGGCTGGGCCAAGGAGAGGTTGATCAGCCCGAAAGGCGTATTCCAGGACACACCAACACCCGCGCCGACACGCGGCGCGGAACTATCGTGGAGCGTCGCCGTGCCAATCGGGTTCGCCCCCCAGAGAGAGCCGACATCGACGAAGGCGAAACCTGAAATGCCAAGATCCGGGGAAACCGGCAACGGGAAATGCAGCTCGGTGCTCTGCGTCCACATGTAACGGCCACCGATCTGGCCGCCGCTGCTGGTGAGCGTCCCGGAACTATTATAAACCGGCTCGACATAAGGGCCGACACCGCCATCGGCAAAGCCGCGCAACGTGTCGCCACCCAGGAAGAAGCGGTCCTCGATCTTGTCCTGGTAGCCGCGCATATCGACCAGATAGCCCGCCGAACCGCTGAACTTCAGCACCCAGCGCTTATTGCCGAATATACGCTCCAGGGGAATGTAATAGGAGACATCCGGGCTGATACGGAGATATTTCGCATCCCCGCCCAGACCCGCCAGATCCGTCGTCAAATTCACCATCAGACCGGAAGTCGGGTTCTGGTCGTCGTCCAGATAGTCGAAAGTCAGGGTCTGGCTGAGCTGCGAAAGCGAGGATTTGCCGGCTTCGCTCTCAATGTAGATATTGGTGCTGCTGCCGGTTGGAATGTCGTAAATGTTACGTTCGCTGACCGTATAGGTGAAGGTCTGGCGTACATTCTGGTTGAAGCGGTAACCCAGCCTGACATCCGCGCCGATCGAGCTTTCGGAATAGGAATAGGCTTGCGAGGTGGCGGTATAGGAATCCGTCACCGTGCGGAACACATCCCAGCCCGCAATCAGGTTGCGATCCAGGAAATACGGGTCGGTCATGCCCAGATTGATCTGGGTGCCGCGCTGGGCGATCAACGCGTTGATCGAGGCATTGATGCCCGTGCCCAGGAAGTTATTCTGGCTTAAGCCGGTATTCAGCAGCGCGCCGATCGAGGTGGAATAACCACCCCCAAGAGAAAACTGGCCGGTCGCCTGCTCCTGCACAGCCGTATTGAGCACAACCTGCTGCGGCGTGGATCCGGGCGAGGTGGTAATCTTCTCATCCTTGAAGAAGCCCAGATTTTTCAGGTTTTGCGTCGATTTATCAATCTTGCTTTGATTATAGGCGTCGCCTTCCGCCACCGTCAGCTGGCGGCGGATCACCTTGTCCTCGGTGCGGGTATTGCCGGTGATATCGATGCGCTGGATCCAGACGCGCGGCCCATTGACGACATTGAGAACAATATCGAGCGTATGGGTTTTCTTGTCGCTCTTCACCTGCGGGTTCACCGTCGCGAAGGCATAGCCGAGATCGAGCGCTCGCTTGTTCAAGGCGTCGATCCCTTCTTGCAGGGCATCGCCGTCGAACCAGTCCCCCTTGGAAAGCGGCACCAGCCCGCGCAGATCCTTCTCGGACAGATGCGGAATGCTTGAAACGATCTTGACCGAACCGACCTTGTAACGCGCCCCTTCATCGACCGTGAAGGTCAGGTAGAAGGATTTGCGATCCGGGCTGAGATTGGCATTGGCGCTCAACACCTGGAAATCCGCATAACCCTTATGAAAATAGAATTTATGCAGCAGATACTCGTCATATTCCACACGCTCGGGATTGTATTCATCGGCGCTGGAGAGGAACCGCCACCAGGCGGACTGGCGGCTGGAAACGACTTGGCGCAGCGTGGATTGCGAGAAATGATGATTCCCAACGAAGCCGATACGGCTGATCAGCGTCTCCTTGCCCTCATCACACTGATACACCACGTTCACGCGGTTGTCCGGCAGCTTGATGATATTGGCCGTGACCTGAGCGTTGTAATGGCCCTTCTTGGCATAGGCATCCAGCAAGGCGCGCCGCCCGGCCTCGGCGGCCTCGGGCGTATAGACCGAGCGCGGCTTCATACTGACGGCGGCCAGCGCGTCCTTGTCGGACAAGGCGCTGTTGCCTGAGAACAAAACCTGGTCCACCAGCGGGTTTTCCACCACCGCCACATCAAGATCATTGCCCTTGCGGGTAATGTTCACGCTCTTGAACAGGCCGGTGGCATAGAGCGTCTTGACCGATTGGTTGATCTGCTGCGGATCGAACGGCGACCCTGGCTGCACCACCATGTAAGCGGTGATGGTGCTGGCTTCTATTCGCTTGTTACCCGTGACATTGATGGCGGCTATCGTTCCGCCCGCGGGCACCGCGGCGGCGGCCGGCGTGGCGGCCAGCGCCCTGGTGCTGCCAGGGCTTGGGGCGGCGAGCATGGCCGGCAGCAGGCAGACAGATGCCAGAAGAACGGAGCGCGGCTTTAGCAATCGAAATCTCCCAACCAGGAACCCCCGGACCCCCGGGACTTGTCATCTCGCGGCGTTTGGCACGCGCCAGCCCTCCGGGCAAGGTGTCCGCACTGTACCGTGCCGCTTTAACTTAAAGTAAATGTGCAAACCACGCGACCGCACCCAGCCGCGTGAGATCGTTAAATGTCACTAAAACCACCAGCGACAGAATAATGGCCATCCCGACGCGCAAGCCAGCCTCACGCGCCTGTTCCGGCACGGGCCGGCGAATCAGGAACTCCACGGCATAGAAAAAAAGATGGCCACCATCCAGAATCGGAATGGGAATCAGATTGACGAGCCCTAGATTGATCGACAGCAGCGCGATCAGGCTGATCAAGGGCACCACCCCCATCGCCGCGGCCTGCCCCGACACTTCGGCGATGCCTAGCGGCCCGGCCAGATCCCTCAATCCCTTATGCTGCACAATCAAAGTGGCCATGCCCGAGAACCAGCCCGAAATCTGGCGCCCGGTTTCCCGGAACGCGGCGGCGACAGCCTCCGGCGGCGACAGCCGTTTCAGGGTGGACTGCGTGCCCACAACCCCGAGATGACCGATTTTATCGCCATCGAGCGAGCTCTCGCCAACCGTAACGGGCAGCACCAGACGGGCATCGCCACGCTTGACCGTGAAATCCAGCACCGTATCCGGGTGGTCCATCACGATCCGCTGGAGATCGGAAAAATTGCGGATCTGCGTGCCACCGATGGCGAGCACCTGATCTCCCGCCAGCAGATGCGAGCGCGCCGCCGGTGAACCGGCCTCGATCTGGCTCAGCACCGGCTTCGTGTGGAGTTGCCCGGCGGTCATGAACAACCCGGCATAAATCAGCACGGCCAGCAGCAAATTGGCGAGCGGCCCGGCCGCGACGATCACGGCCTTGGAGCCGAGCGAGGCCGCGGCAAAGGAGCCTGGTTTGGCGGGGCCGGAGATGGTTTCCTCTCCCCAGCCCTGCATCTTCACATACCCGCCGAGCGGCAAGGCTGAAATCTGCCAAACCGTGCCGGATTTCGCCTTGAATTTAAGCAGCGCGGGACCGAACCCGACCGAAAACGTCTCGACCGTGACCCCCTGGCTGCGCGCCGCGAGATAATGCCCCAGCTCATGGAAAAAGATCAAAATGCCTATATCGACGACAAAGGCGAGAATCGTGCGCAGCGTATCCAGCATGTTCAGGCCGCCTTGGCACTGGCCAGGGCCGCGGCCGCGGCCCGCGCGGCCTCGTCGATGGCCAGCACGGCCCCAAGGTCGGGCACGGCGGGCGCGCCAAGCTTCTGCATCACGGCTTCGACAATCCCGGCAATATCCAAAAATCCGATCTTACGGTCCAAGAAGGCCGCCACGGCAACCTCATTGGCGGCATTCAACACGGCCGGCGCGCCCGCTCCCTCCGCCAGCGCCTCACGCGCCAGACGCAGCGCGGGAAAGCGCGTTTCGTCCGGCGCATGGAATTCAAGCCGCGCCACCTGCGCCAAATCCAGCTTTGGCGCCTGGGTGGCGAGCCGCCCGGGCCAGGCCAACGCGTGGGCGATGGGGATACGCATATCCGGCGAGCCGAGCTGCGCCAAAACCGAGCCATCCGCATAGCAGACCATGCCATGGATGACCGATTGCGGATGCACCAACACCTCGATTTTTTCCGAAGGCAGGCAAAATAATCTCGCAGCCTCAATAACTTCGAGGCCTTTGTTAAACATCGTGGCGCTGTCGATGGAAATCTTCGCGCCCATCGACCAAACCGGATGGCGCAAAGCCGCCTCACGGGTGATGGAGCGCATCTCCTCAAGGCTGTGATTGCGGAACGGGCCACCGGAAGCGGTCAGCACGATCTTGTCGATGGCCTTAACATTTCCATCGGCCATCGCCTGCAAAATCGCGTTATGCTCTGAATCCACGGGCAAGAGCGTGGCTCCCGCGGCCTCCACCTCACGCAGAAACACATCGCCGGCCGAAACCAGCGATTCCTTGCAGGCAAACGCGATCGTGCCGCCCTGCCGCACGGCGGCCAGGGTCGGCTCTAGCCCAACGGTGCCGGTAATGGCACACATGGTCCAGTCCGGCTTGCGCGAAGACGCTTCCAACACCGCCTCCCGTCCCGCCGCGACCGCGAGCCCACTGCCCGCCAAGGCCTCGCGCAAAACCGGCAGCAGCCCCTCATCCGCGATGACCGTGATTTCAGGACGGAATTTCCGGGCCTGAGCCGCCAGCAATTCGACATTGCGTCCGCCTACAAGCGCGCAAATCTTATAGGCCGACGGGTTTTCAGCGACCAGATCGAGGGTCTGCGTGCCGACACTGCCCGTGGAACCCAGGATTGTCAGCCGCTTCACCCCCATAATGCCGTGCCTCCTTGCATGAACACGGCAAATAACGCCGCCAGGGGCGCTGCCGTCAAAAACCCATCGAGCCTGTCGAACAATCCACCATGACCGGGAATCGTCCGGCCGGAATCCTTCACGCCCAGTTTGCGCTTGATCGCGCTTTCCAGCAAATCCCCGGCCTGCGCGACGAGGCTGAGCAACACCCCCACGCCAAACGCCCGCAACGGCGCTCCCAGCGTGGCCGCCGCCAAGCCCGCCCCGCAGGCCGCCCCTATCACCAGCCCACCCAGCGCGCCGCTCCAGGTCTTGCCTGGCGAAACGCGCGGCGCCAGCTTCGCGCCCCCCAACCAGCGTCCGGTTACATAGGCGCCAATATCCGTTCCCCAGATCACCAGAATCAGAAACGCGGTATCGAGCATGCCGGTTTCGGGCCTGTGCCGAAGCCATAGCAGCGCCACGCCGCACAGCCCGGCATAAGGCACGCCGGCGGCGGCAAACCGGCCAAACCCCGGCCAAGCGGCAATGCCCAGAAACAGGACGGCTTGCAAACCCGCGCCAACGCCCATCGACAAGCTCACGGCCCAGACGATCAGCATGAGTCCCGCCAAGGGCCAGCCATGCTTACGGCCGGAGAGCTTGGCCCATTCATGCCCCAGCCCCACCATCGCCGCGCCGACCAGCACGTCCCACCACAGGCCGCCGCGCCAGAGGCATAACAACGCCACCGGTCCCAGCACCAGCGCCGATGCCGCGCGGACGGACAGATCGGACCAACGGTTGCGTGTTGCGGGCTTGTTCACGGCCTCAAACAGGGCGGGCACCGAATCGCCGCTCCCTGCCCGCATAATCCTCCAAGGCGCCGGCGAAATCCGTGGCGCAAAAATCCGGCCACAGCACCTTGGTGAACCAGATCTCGGCATAGGCAAGCTGCCAGAGCAGAAAATTACTGACCCGCTGCTCCCCCGAGGTGCGGATCACCAGATCCGGGTCGGGAATACCGGCGGTAAACAGAAAATTCACAAAGTTCTGTTCGGTCAGCTCCTCCGGCCTGAGCCCCGCCTCGATCGCGCGCCGCGCCGCCGCCACGATCTCCGCCCGCCCGCCGTAAGACAGGGCCAAAACCAGCGTCAGGCGTTTATTATCGGCGGTTTTTCGCTCGGCCTCTTCCAGTTCCTTCGCCAAGGCCGGGCCGAAGCGCTCCCGCTCGCCGATGACTTTGAGCTGCACGCCCTCGGCATGCAGTTCCGCCAGTTCTGAGCGCAGATAATGCTTCAGCAGAAAGGTCAGGTCCTGCACCTCCCCCGCCGGACGCTGCCAGTTCTCCGAGGAAAAGGCGAACAAGGTGAGATAGCGCACACCATGATTGACCGCCGCCTCGATCGCGCGGCGCACGGCCTTGGCCCCCTCGCGGTGGCCGGCCACGCGCGGCAGCCCACGCGCGGCGGCCCAACGGCCATTGCCATCCATGATGATGGCCACATGCAAAGGCACGGAATGGGAGGCGGCGTCAGCCATCAGACCTGCCGGATATCCTTTTCCTTCTCGGCGAAGTTCTCATCCACCCGCTTAATATAGCTGTCGGTCAATTTCTGCACCTGCTCCGCCCAGTCACGCTCCTCATCTTCGGAGATTTCGGACTTCTTCTGCAAGGCCTTGATCTGCTCCATGCCGTCGCGGCGCACACCGCGCACAGCGATACGCGCGGCCTCGGCATATTTATTCGCGGCCTTCACCAGCTCAATGCGTCGCTCCTCGGTCAGCACCGGCAGCGGCACGCGGATCATCTGCCCATCCGGCTGCGGGTTGAGCCCCAGCCCGCAATCGCGAATGGCCGCGACGGTGGAATTGACCATCGAACGGTCCCAGACCTGCACGGTGATCATCCGCGCTTCCGGCACGGCGATGGTGGCCACCTGATTCAACGGCATCAGCGAGCCATAGGCCTCCACCTTCACCGGCTCCAGCAAGGCGGGGCTGGCGCGGCCGGTCCGCAGGCCGGAGAATTCGCGCTTCAGCGCCTCAAGCGCGCCATCCATGCGGCGGGTGAGGTCGGTCTTGATCGTTTCTAAATCGGCCATTTGGTGAACCTTCTTTTCAGCTCTCGATAATCCGGGTGAAGGGGCCCTCGCCGCGCATCACGGCGGCGAAGGCGCCTGGCGCATGGATGTTGAAGACGAGAATCGGCAGCTTGTTCTCGCGCGACAGCGAGATGGCGGAGGCATCCATCACGTTCAGATCCCGCGCCAGCACATCCAGATAGGTCAGCTCCTCATATCGCTTGGCGTTCTGGTCCTTGCGCGGGTCGGCGGAATAAACGCCATCGACCTGCGTGCCCTTCAGCATCGCGTCGCACTTCATCTCCGTGGCGCGCAGGGCGGCGGCGGTATCGGTGGTGAAGAAGGGGTTACCGGTGCCAGCGGCGAAGATCACCACCCTGCCCTTTTCCATGTGCCTCTCGGCGCGGCGGCGTATATAGGGCTCGCACACCGACTCCATGGAGATGGCGCTCTGCACCCGGGTCGGCACACCGGCCTTCTCCAGGGCGGATTGCATGGCCAGCGCATTCATCACCGTGGCCAGCATGCCCATATAGTCGGCCTGGGCACGGTCCATGCCCGACGAAGCCCCCGCCACGCCGCGGAAGATATTGCCACCGCCGATCACCAGGCACACCTGAACCCCCATGGCGATCACATCGCGCACATCGGCGGCAATGGCCTTCACCGTTTCCGTATCCAGCCCGTAATCGCGCTGGCCCATCAAGGCCTCGCCGGAAACCTTCAGCAATACGCGTTTATATTGGGGGGAATTGCTCATGGAACGTCCTTATAGGAAGGGCGGTGCCAAGCAAAATGCCCGGACCGCCCCTTGGGTAGCGCAAAGACGGAAAGGATTAAACCCCAGCCGCCGCCGCAACTTCAGCCGCGAAATCAGACACTTCTTTCTCGATGCCCTCACCGAGGGTAAAGCGCGCGAACCGGACGACATTGGCGCCGGCCTTCTTCACCACGTCCTTCACCTTGCTTTCGCCGTCATGCACCCAGACCTGCTCCAGCAGCACCACGTCTTCGTAATATTTCTTCACACGCCCCTCGACCATCTTTTCAATGATGTTTTCGGGCTTGCCGGAGGCGCGGGCCTGCTCGGAGAGCACTTTCTTCTCGCGCTCCAGGGCGGCGGGGTCGACTTCGGCGACAGACAGCGCATCCGGACGGGTGGCCGCGACATGCATGCCGATCTGACGGCCAAGCTGCTCCAACGCCTCGTTGGCGTTGCCTTCCAGCCCGACAATCACGCCGATCTTGCCCAGACCCGGCTTCAGCGCGCCATGCACATAGGCGGCGGCGGTCCCGCCGGGAACATCGATGACGGCGGCGCGGCGGACATTCATGTTCTCGCCGATGGTGGCGACCAGATGCACGGTCTCCTCGGCCACGCTGCGCCCGGTACCGGGATAAGCGGCGGCCTTCAAGGCCTCCACGTCCTCACCCACCTCAAGCGCCAGCTTGGCGACGGTCTCGACAAAATTCTGAAAAGCCTCGTTGCGGGCCACGAAATCCGTCTCGGCATTCACCTCGACCATGGCGGCCTTGCCGGCGGCCAGGGCAACGCCCACCAGCCCCTCGGCGGCCACGCGGCCGGACTTCTTGGCCGCGGCTGAAAGCCCCTTCTTGCGCAGCCAGTCGATGGCGGCTTCCTTGTCGCCATTGGTCTCGGTCAGCGCCTTCTTGCAATCCATCATGCCAGCGCCAGTGGTCTCGCGCAGGTCTTTCACCAGGGCGGCGGTAATCTCGGCCATGTGCTTTTGCTCCTTACGACGTGTTTGCGCGGCACCCGGAGCGGGCACCGCGCGAATTTCTCAATAGTTTCCTAGCCAGGAAGGCCGGGAAAAGCTCAACCTTCGGCCGGAACCTCTTCCAGCACCGGCTCGGCGGCCGCGCCGAGATCCACGCCGGCGGCGCCCAGCTCGGCGGAAATGCCATCCAGCACCGCGCCGGCGACCAGGTCGCAATACATGGTGATGGCGCGGATCGCATCGTCATTGCCCGGGATGGGATAGGTCACACCCGCGGGATCAGAGTTGGAGTCGAGAATGGCGACAACCGGGATACCCAGCTTGTTGGCCTCCTCGATGGCCAGCTTCTCCTTGTTCGTGTCGATCACAAACAGAATGTCCGGCAGGCCGCCCATATCCTTGATGCCACCCAACGCCCGTTCCAGCTTCTCGCGGTCACGGGTGAAATTCAGAATTTCCTTCTTGGAATATCCCTGGGTCTCACCGGACAGCATCTCGTCCATCTGGCGCAGGCGCTTGATGGAACCGGTGATGGTCTTCCAGTTGGTGAGCATGCCGCCCAGCCAGCGGTGATTCACGTAATACTGCCCGCAACGCTGCGCGGCGTCGGCCACGTGCTCGGCGGCGGCGCGCTTGGTGCCGACAAACAGCACCCGCCCGCCAGCGGCGGTCACATCGCGGATCGCCTTCAGCGCACGCTCCATGAGGGGCACGGTCTGCTGCAGGTCAATGATATGGACCTGGTTGCGCACGCCAAACAAATAAGGCGCCATGCGCGGATTCCAGCGCCGGGTGTTATGGCCAAAATGCACGCCCGCTTCGAGGAGCTGACGCAGGGAAACATCGGGAAGTGCCATCGGCAGTTCTCTTTCCTGTCTTAATCCGGTTCTATCCTCCGTGGGGGAAGCACCCTGCTCCAAACTTGAAGCGGACACCGGACCTTCGGCTCTCGCCAGGAAAGGCCCCCACGTGTGAATTTGCCCGCACCATGCGGACGCGCGCCCTATGACGCATTTTTACACGAGATTCAACCCGAAACCGGACCAAAGCCCGGCGGACAATAACCTCCAAACACAAAAGAGGCGGCCAAAGCCGCCCCTTCGCGTCTCCAATCCGTCGTGGATCAGAATTTGTAACCGACACCGAAGCCCACCACCGTGGGGTCCAGCCCGGTCATCGCATGAATGGAGCCATGGTCCAGGCGCGCCGCCGTGGGCAGGATCATCTGCTTCACATCCACATTCATGCTCCAGTTCCCCTTCACCGGAACGTCGAACCCCACGTCGAAGGACGGGCCAACCGCAGTGCGCAGACCGAGCTTATCGCTGGTGCCAAGCAATTGGGAGCTGGGGCTGGTGCCATAGAAGAAAGCCACGGTGATACCCACGCCGACATAAGGCCGGACCACGCCGATCTGCGGGAAATGCCACTGGGCCGTCAGGGTCGGCGGCAGCACCCAGGTGGAACCCAATGTGGCGCCATTCCCCAGCGCGCCGCCCTTGGCGGTGATCGTGTGGCGGCTCGTCGCCGCGATCAACTGGATGGAGAGATTCGGAGTCAGGAAGTAAGACGCATCCAGTTCAGGGGAGACGCCGCTGGAAATGCCAAGCCGCGCGCCGGGAACACCGGTGATATGGCTGTCGATATTCTGCGGTATCACACCGATGATGCTCAAATGCGTCATGATGTTCCCGGCCTCATAGCCGGTGGGGCCGGAGAAGAGGCTGTAGCTGTCCGCCAAGGCCGGGGTGGCAGCCATGCCAGCCAACAGTGCGGCCGAGGCAACTGTACGGAATAAGGGGTTCATAGTGTGAGGCTCCGAATTGACTTAACGAGCTACCGGATACCTCACCGCTTCATGACCAATCTTTGATCTGGAGCAAAAATTCCCGGCTGAGCCGGGAATTGGGAAACTGTGACATTTTTGCAAAACTCAGCCGGGATACACGGGCCGGGCCCGTCCTCACGCCAGCAACGGCCCCCAGGACGGGTCGGAGGCATAAGTGGGCGTGTCGACCATGCGTTCATTGAACCCGTCCACGCCGATTGTCACCAGATTGGAGCTATGTCCCGAAGCGGTGGGAGACTGACGATAGAACATGATCACACGCCCGTTCGGACAGAAGGAGGCTCCCTCCACCAGCCACCCCTGGGCAATGATCCGCTCGCCGGTGCCGTCGGGCGCCATCACGCCAATGGAGAATCCGCCCGACCCCCAGAAGGTATACGCGATGAGATCGCCGCGCGGAGACCAGCACGGCTCGGCATATTGGCCAGGACCGAAGGAAATGCGCTTCACGCCCGAGCCATCGGCGTTCATCACAAAGAGCTGCTGATTGCCATCGCGGTCTGAATTGAAGGCAATCTGCGACCCATCGGGAGAATAGCAAGGGGTAACGTTGATCGAACTGCTGTCGGTCAGCTGCGTCATGCCTCCGCCATTCAGATTGGTCCTTATGATCGAAGCGCCGCCATTATGGCCGACGGACATCAGCAAGGAATTACCATCCGGCGAGAAGCGCGGACCGATGGTCATTTCACCGAAGCTGCCCACCAGCTTGGTGGCGCCCGTCTGCAAATCGAACAGATAGACGCGCGGGCTGCCGCCGCCGCGATAGCTGACAAAAGCCAGTTGCTGGCGCACCGGGTTATATTGCGGCGAAAGCGCCATGTTGGCGCCGTTCGTGAGAAACTGCACGTTCGCGCCATCATAATCCATGACGGCGAGGCGGCGAATCGGGCTGGTCACCGGCCCTGAAACGGAGATGAAGGCCACCCGGCTGTCGAAATAGCCCTTCTCCCCGATCATTTGCTGATAGACGGTATCGGCGATGATATGGGCAATGCGCCGCCAGTTATCCTTGGTGGTGGTATAGGCCGTGCCCTGTACCTGCGCCTGGCTCTGCACGTTCCAGAGCCGAAATTCGACCCGCAACTGGCCGCCGCCGGAATCCTGCACATCGCCGGTCACCAGCCCCTGAGCCCCCAGTAGCGACCAGTTCTGCCAAACCGGCGTGCCGTTATTGACGGAGTTCGGCACGAAGCTGGAAGGGTCGATGGCCCGGAACAAACCGGAATGAGACAGATCGTCCGTGATCACCTGGGTGATCTGCGCCCCGACCCCGGAGGTGGCGAAAGGCGAGATCGCTATGGGAATGGGAGCGTTCTGCGCGCCGCTCACCTGGATGGCGGGACCATTATCCGCCGTGGCGGACTGTGCGTGGGCGCCGGAGGCCAGAAGACTCGCGGCACCCGCGGCACCCAGCAGGCGGCGGCGGGAAAACGGCGGCAAAAGAAGACGCGTCATCATCGAACCTCTTAGGGCGTGAAATTGAACAGGAAGGTTTGCACCTTACCCAGCATGTAGGACGGCAAGGGCAGCGTCGCACATTGATAATTCTCCACAGCCGCGATCGCGCGCTGGGCATAGGCCGCATAAAGCGGATTACCCATATCGCCCTGCGAGGCCGGCGCCACCACGGCTTGGCGCACCGTGCCGGACGCATCCGTGGTCACCAGCAATTGCACGGAGAACCCCTGTATCCCGGGCGCCCCCGCGTCGATGCCCCAGCAAGGACGCACATGCGCGCCGATAGCGTTGCGGTCCGCTTCGCTGAGATGCGAATTGGCCGTGCTGTTGGGGCTGCCGCCACCATCGGGCGCCCCACCCTGGTCCGGGTTATATTGCGAGGTGGGTGGCTTGTCCTGCTTCTGGTTCACACGCAGCTGCGAGAGCGTGTTGAGCACGTTCTTACTGAGCGGCATGGGGTTTTTCACCTCATGCTGCTGGTGCGTGGCCGATTTTTCGGGCGCGGGCGGCTTCTTCTCCTCCACCGGCTTCGGCGGCGGCTTTTGCGTGCTCTGCTGCTTTTGCGGCGGTTGCGGCGGCGGCGGCGGCGGCACTGGCTGTGGCGTCGGCGTGGGGGCTGGCGGCGGCGGCGGAGCCGCCGGCGTTGGTGGGGTGGGTGTAGGTTTCTGCTCCGGCGCCGGTGGTGGCGGCGGGGGCGGTGGCGGGGGCGCCACCACAGGCTGCGGCTTTGGCTGGGTGGGGTTCACGGGCCCTTCATGCGGCACCGGCGTATTATTGGGGGCCGCCACCTTGCCGGCGGTTTGCGCCGTCTGCGGCTGGGTGGGGCCGACAAGGTCGACATCCACGCTTTCATCCGCCGATGTGTTCAGCGGCTGCATGGGCAGCGTCACGATCGCGGCGATGATGATCGCCGCGTGGATGACAAAAGAGACAATCGCGCTACGGCGCAGATCGCGGTCCAATTGTAACTCCCTGCCTGGCCTTATTGTCCAGGCTGCTGGGCCAGCAGCGAAACCTTGGTGAAACCGCCCTGAACGATGTCCGCCATCACCTGCAGCATGGTGCCGTAATCGACTTCCTTGTCACCACGGATAAAGATGCGTTGCTCGGCATTGTTCTTCGCGGCTTCCTGCAGCGTGCTCACCAGATTATTCAGCGGGATCTCGCTATTGTTCAGATAGACCTTGCCCTTGCTGTCCACTGTCACGGTAATCGGCTTGGCATCGGCATTGGCCGGCTTGGCATTGGCCTGCGGCAGATTCACCTGCACGGAGGAGGTGATCATCGGCGCGGTGACCATGAAGATGATCAGCAGCACCAACATCACGTCCACCAGCGGGGTAACGTTGATTTCGGCCATGGGCCGGTAACGGCGCCTGCCGCTCCCCGGGCCGCCGATCAGCCCGCCCGCCATTTACTTATGCTCCTCGGTCTGGCGGGACAGAATGGCGGAAAACTCCGTGCCAAACCCTTCCAGCCGGCTGGCGAAACGCGAAAGATCGTTGGAGAGCTTGTTATAAGCCAGCACGGAGGGGATGGCGGCGACAAGGCCGATGGCCGTGGCGAACAAAGCCTCCGCGATGCCCGGCGCCACCACCGCGAGATCGGTATTATGCATGGCGGCGATGGCCGAGAAGGAATGCATGATGCCCCAGACCGTGCCAAACAGGCCGATAAACGGCGCCGTGGCGCCGACGGAAGCCAGAAAGATCATGAATCGCTCCAGCCGCTCCATCTCGCGCATGATGGTTACGTTCATCGCGCGGTCCACGCGCTCCTTCACACTGGTCTTGGCGATCTCGGCCCCGGCGATGCGGGCGGTGCGCTTCCATTCGCTCATCGCGGCGCCGAACACGGCGGCCATTGGATTGGTGGGGTCAGCCCCCTCGCGCTCATAAAGCTCGTCCAGGCTGCCACCGGACCAGAAACCATCCTCGAACGCATCGGCTTCGCGGTTCACCCGGCGGAGAATCATCACCTTCTCGATGATGATCGTCCAGACCCAGATGCTGGCGATCAGCAGGATGATCATCACCAGCTTCACCACCGCGTCCGCCTGCAGGAACAGGCCGAGCAGCGAGAGATTCGCCTGCGGCGCGGCCATGGCCGCCTGAGACACCGTTTGGTCCACTATATTTCCCCGTTCAAAATTTCAGGCGCGCAACCCATTCGCGCGGGATGCGCGCCGCCCGGCCGTCGGACACGCGCGCGCAACCCAGCCGGAGATCAAGCACGGCAAGCGAGTCGCTGTCTCGCAGGAATTTCTGGCGTAATGTAACGCTTGCACCGCTCAACTCCATGAATTCCGTTTCCACCGTCACCAGCTCGTCGATTCTGGCGGGGCGCTGATAGAGCAAATTCACGCGGTACACCACAAACATGACCCCGTACTGGGCAACCATTTCGGCATGCGGGGCCCCCATCTCGCGCAGGGCCTCGGTGCGGCCGCGCTCGGCAAGGGCGAGGTAATTGGCATGGTAGACGATGCCCCCCGCATCCGTGTCCTGATAATAGATGCGCGTGGTGTAACGATAGATCAAGATTCCGCTCCAACCTCATGATTAAGGCTGAAAAAGGTTTTTTTGTGGCGGGGCCGTTCAGTCACTCAGCAGATCAGGCTGATCCGGCCCGCGCTGGGGCGGGTTGAGGCCGAGATGGCGCCATCCCGGGTCCCCCAGCATGCGCCCGCGGGACGTCCGCATCAGCAAGCCTTCCTGAATCAGATAAGGCTCCACCACATCCTCCAGCGTATCGCGTGCTTCCGCCAGGGCGGCAGCCAGCGTCTCCACGCCCACCGGGCCACCATTATGATGCTCGGCCAAGCGCTTGAGGTAGCGCATATCCATTGCATCCAGCCCGATCTGGTCGACATCCAGCCGGGTCAGCGCGGCATCCGCGACCTGCCGTGAAATTTCGGCAACATTCGCGGCGGTGGCGAAATCGCGCACCCGCCGGGTGAGCCGCCCGGCGACACGCGGCGTGCCGCGCGAGCGCCGGGCGATTTCAAATGCGCCATCGTGGGACAGATTCATGCCCAGCTTCTGCGCCAGCCGGATGACGATGCCGGCGAGTTCGTCGGGTGTGTAAAACACGAGACGCAGGGGAATGCCGAAACGGTCCCGCAGGGGGGTGGCCAGCAACCCGGCGCGGGTGGTCGCCCCGACCAGCGTGAAAGGCGGCAAATCGATACGCACCGTGCGCGCGCCGGGGCCTTCTCCAATGATCAGATCGAGCTGGAAATCCTCCATCGCCGGATAGAGGATTTCCTCGATCGCCGGTTGCAGGCGGTGGATCTCGTCGATGAACAGCACATCCTTGGGCTGCAAATTGGTGAGGATGGCCGCGAGATCGCCGGATTTCTGAATCACCGGACCAGACGTCGCCTTGAACCCCACCCCCATCTCATGCGCCACGATCTGCGCCAGGGTCGTCTTGCCCAAGCCCGGCGGGCCGTGCAGCAGCACATGGTCCAGCGCCTCGCCACGCGTCTTGGCGGCGCTGACAAAAATTTTCAAATTCTCGCGGCTAGCCGCCTGACCCGTGAAATCCTCCAGGCTTTGCGGCCGCAACGAGGCTTCGCCATGATCGTCGGCCAACGGCTCGCCAGACGTAATACGCTCACTCATAAGATTGAATTTGCAGCTTTTTGGAAAAGGTTGCACCAAAAACCTTCATCCTGGGCCCAAACCACGCCATCATTTGGCCAACGCCTTCAATCCGGCGCGGATCAGAAGATCCAACGAAGCCCCCTCCCCATGCGCCTCGATCGCCTTGGCAAGGGCCGCCTCGGCTTCCATCCGGCGGTACCCCAGATTGGTCAGCGCGGAGAGCGCATCCGCCGCCACGCCCTGAGGGGCCTGCGTCATGGGGAAGGCCGCCACACCGCCACCTGGCATCACACCGGCCTTCTCACGCAATTCGGTGAGAATTCGTGCCGCCAGCTTCGGGCCCACGCCCGGCGCGCGGGTCAAGGCACCTTTATCCTGGCCGGAGATCGCGCCAATGAGCTGGTCCGGCGACAAGGCCGAGAGAATGCCGAGCGCTACCTTCGCCCCCACCCCCTGCACGGTGGTGAGCAGCCTGAACCATTCACGCTCCGCGGAGGTGAAAAAACCGTAAAGAGTGATGGCATCCTCTCGCACCTGGGTTTCGATGAGCAAGGTTGCCAACCCGTCCGGCAACGCCCCTAATGTGCGCGAGGAGCAAAAAACCAGATACCCCACCCCATTCACATCCACCACGCAACGTCCATCCTCGATGGAATCGATCATTCCCCGCAACCGTGCGATCATGAGACGGATTTCCAGACATTGACGGTGGAACGATGATGGGCATGGCAGATAGCCACCGCCAGCGCATCCGCCGCATCGGCGCGTTTCTGCGCGGCGCCGGGCAACAGGCGGCGCACCATCAGCCCCACCTGCTCCTTATCCGCCCCGCCCGTGCCGACAACGGCCATCTTCACGGTTTTCGCGCCATATTCGAACACGGGAATCCCCGCGCGCGCTGGGGCCAGCAGCGCCACACCGCGCGCATAACCCAGCTTCAGCGTGGCGGTCGCGTTACGGTTCACATAAGTCTCCTCCACCGCCGCTTCGTCGGGGGCATAACGGCCCAGCAGATCGGCCAGAGCCTGATCCAGCGCCTTCAGGCGTAACGGCACGTCCTCACCGCCATCCGTCGCCACCACCCCGTCCGCCACGTGGCGCAGCCTGTTACCCTCGGCCTCCAGCACCCCCCAGCCCGTGAAACGCAGGCCAGGGTCGATGCCGAGAATACGGACCTTACCCCGGCTTTGCGGCATCACGCCGAGAGCTTCGCCAACACGTCTTCCGGCAGCTCGAAATTGGCATAGACGTTCTGCACGTCGTCGTCATCTTCGAGCGTATCGATCAGCTTGAGCACGGAAGCCGCCTTGTCCCCATCCAGCGCCACGGTCATGTTCGGGCGCCATTCGATGCCCGCCTCAGCCGGGTCGCCGAATTTTTGCGCCAGCGCGTCGCGCACCGCGAAAAAACTCTCCACCGCCGCCTGCACCTCGTGGCCCTCCTCGTCGCTCGCCACATCCTCCGCCCCGGCCTCGATGGCCGCTTCCAGCATCGCATCCGCCGTGGCTGCACCCGCCGGATACCGGATCGCCGCCAGCCGGTTAAACATGAAGGACACGGAATTGGTCTCGCCCAGCGCCCCTCCCGCCTTGTTGAAGGCTGCCCGCACCACGGAAGCGGTGCGGTTGCGGTTATCGGTCAGCGCTTCCACGATCACGGCCACGCCCGCCGGGCCATAGCCCTCATAGCGCACGGCCTCATAATTATCCGCTCCGGCGGCTCCAACCGCCTTCTTGATCGCCCGGTCGATCGCATCGCGCGTCATGTTCTGCTTCAACGCCGCCGCCACCGCCGCGCGCAGGCGTGGATTGGCCGCCGGGTCTGGCAATCCTTCCTTGGCGGAAACGGTGATCTCGCGGATCAGCTTGGCGAAAATACGGGCACGCTTGGCATCCTGCGCGCCCTTGCGGTGCATGATGTTCTTGAATTGCGAATGTCCAGCCATGGGCGGGCTTTAGCATTAGCCGCGCGGCGCCGGAAGCACCGTCGGGGCGCCAATCACGCCTCTCCGGCGATCATGCCGCGTACCCGTGCCGCCAGCATGTCCATGGTGAAGGGCTTGGCCATGATCTCCATGCCCGGTTCCAGCCCCCCGGCCTTCATCACCACGCTTTCCGCATAGCCCGTCATGAACAGGATTTTCAGCTCCGGCCGGCTGAGCCGCGCGGCATCGGCCATCTGCCGCCCGTTCAGGCCAGGCAAGCCCATATCCGTGATCAGCAGATCGATCCTTCGGCGCGATTGAAGAATCTCAAGCCCGGCGGACCCGTCCTTGGCCTCCAGCGCGGCATAGCCCAGCATGCCCAGCACCTCGACGATCAATGCCCGCACGGTCGGTTCATCCTCCACCACCAGCACGCTCTCGCCGCTGGCGGCGGCGGGCAGGCCGGTTTCAGGCCGGTCCGGCCGCTCCTGCGCCAATTCGCCCTCACAGCGTGGCAGAAGCAACCTCACCGTGGTTCCCGCGCCCGGCTTGGACATGATCTTCACGCTGCCGCCGGATTGCTGGGCAAACCCGTAAATCATCGACAAACCCAGCCCGGTGCCCTGCCCCAGCGGCTTCGTGGTGAAAAAGGGCTCGAACGCCTTGGCGATGGTGGCGCCATCCATGCCAACGCCGGTATCCGCGACACTGATGCAAACATAAGAGCCTGGCATGAGATCCCGTTGGCGCGACCCCGCCGCGGCCCGATCGACATTGGCGGTTTCAATGGTCAGTTGCCCACCCTCGGGCATCGCATCGCGCGCGTTGATCGCCAAATTCAGCACCGCGTTTTCGAGCTGGTTGGAATCACAAAGCGTCAGCCATAATTCCTCCTGCAAGATCAGGCGCAGCTCCACCCGCTCGCCCAGCGTGCGGCGCAGCAGGACCTCCATTCCCGCCACCAGCGGATTGGCGGCCACCGGCTTGGGGTCCAACGATTGCCTGCGGGAAAAAGCGAGCAGCCTGTGCGTCAGCGCCGCGGCACGTTCCGCCGCCCCCATGGCCACGCCGATCAACCGCTCCAACCCCTTCATCTCCCCCCGCGCGAGCCGTTTGCTCAGCAATTCGAGGCTGCCATTGATCCCTTGCAGCAAATTGTTGAAATCATGCGCGATGCCACCGGTCAGTTGCCCCACCGCCTCCATCTTCTGCGCCTGGCGCAACTGCTCCTCCGCGTCGTGCTGGGCACTGACATCGCGTCCCACAAAATAAAAAGCCTCTCCCAGCGGATCCGCCGACCATGAAAGCAAACAAGGCCGCCCCTGCGCGTCGTTCATCCGGCATTCGACATCCCGCACGGGCCGTCCGCACGCCAGCTCCTCAAGCGCCTGTTCGACAACCGGCTTATCTTCCGGCAGCACAAGGCCGGTGAGCGGCATATTCAAAAGCGCCGCATCCGAGTGGCCCAGCCATTTTTCCCAAGCCGGATTGACCGAGCGCAACCGGCCGTCGAGCTCCGCAATGGCCAGCAGATCATTGGCTGACACCCATATCCGCTCACGCTCGGCACTGGCCCTGGCCGCCGCCGCCGCCGCGCGCCGTTCAGCGGTCACATCGCGCCCAAACCCATAGAGCGAGCCGCCATCCACCACATTGATCCAGACAATATCCCGCCTTTCTCCCTGCTTCGTCGGCATGGAAACGGTCAGCTCTCCCACTCCCGCCTCCAGGCCCGCGCCAACCTGCTGCGCGCGCATTCGCCTGACATCCTCAGGCGCCATGAAGGCGCTCAAATCCTGCCCCCGGCTTTCGGTCTCGCTCCATCCCAGCGCCTTGCTCCAGGCCGGATTGGTGGTCACGACCGCCCCCCTGGCGTCCAGAACGAATTTCAGGACCGGTGAAAGCACCCAGGTACGTTCCAGCCCCTTCTGGGCGATATGCTGCTCGGTCAAATCCCGGCCGACGGCGTGGTTCATGTCGCCGTCGGGCACGACCTCCCAATCGATCACGCGGTACTGGCCGTTGCGCATGCGGCACCGGCACTCGAAACTGCGAATGGTTTCCCCCGTGGCGACCCGCGCGAGCGTCACCAGCGCGGCTTCCACATCCTCGGGATGAATGAAGGCGAGAAGATTTTTCCCCACCAGCGCGCTCTCGCGCCAGCCAGTGCCATATTCCACGGCGGGATTGCTCTGCCATATCATGCCCTGGCGATCGAAGATCAGCATATAAACGCGGCTGAGCGACCAGATCCTGTTGCGGATCCGCCCCGATTCATATTCAGCCATCTTGCGGGCATGGATATTCACATTGCTGCCGACCCACCCCGCCACCGTGCCCGCGGCATCGCGCAGGGGCGTGGCATGGACGAAATGCCAGAGATAATGGCCAGATGCCGACCGCAGACGGCACTCCACCTCATAGGAGACACCGGAAGCGACGGCCTCCGCCCAGCGCCGGGTAATGAAAGGCAGATCCTGCGGATGCACCAATCCCGACCAACCCTCCTCCAGCGCTGGGGCGCGCTCCTGCCCGAGGGCGGCGCACAGGCGTTGGTTCATCCAGTCCACACGGCCATCGGCCCTGGCTGTCCAGACCTGCCCAGGCATGGTCTGGGCCACCAGCCGAAAGGGAGCAAATCTCTGGCCGCCCCCCAACTCCATGCCCCCGCCAGGCTGTCCGTCCACGAACCGCCCCGACACACCGAGCATTTTGCCCGTCTCGCTCATCAATGGCTGGCAGAGCAGATTGCGCTTGAGCGTCCGCGCAGCACTTTCCAGCTCAGCCACGAACCGCCGCTCCTCAGCCCCTTGATCGGCTAGCAGCATCAGACTCATCACATCGGCGAGTTCAGGCCACAAGGCGCTCACCGGCAGGCCCAGCGCCAGAGGATCCCGCTCCGCGATAAACGCCATGCACGGATCGTTATATAAAAGCAGCCCCTCCGGCCCGGCCAAAATCAGCATCGGCTCGGGCGCGCGCAGCATCGTGGCGACATGCGCGCGGAGGCTGGCGCTCCAGTTCTCCAGCGGCCCCAGGGCAGTGCCCGCCCAATCGAATCCGGCAATCAGCTCTCCCATCGCGCCGCCATGGGCCAGAAAAGGAAAACCACCGCTTTGCGCGCTCAATTGACGGCCTGACTGCCGGGGGGAAAACATCACCATCTATTTTTCACTGTTTCACGGGCTTTCATGCCACCACAAGAGCGACACCCCCAAGGAAATTGCAAAATTTTGATACCCAAGATGGGAGCCAGGAAAACCAGTTTCGGAGATGGATGGCTTTTCAATCGGTCATGGGCGATTGACAGCGCCTTCCAGGCGAATTAAGCAGCCGCCCACCGGGCGCGTAGCTCAGCGGTAGAGCATTCGCTTCACACGCGAAGGGTCACAGGTTCAATCCCTGTCGCGCCCACCATTTCCATTTAAAATCAGACGCCTAAAACAAAGCCCTCAAGGGCTTTTGGTGTTTTTGGCCCATAAAAAATACCGCCTTCTTGAAAAAGGCGGCATCCGAAAACTTTCAAAACCCCGTCCGGGGGCACGGCGCAAACCGCGCCCCCGGAGCGGAAAATCAGGCGGCCTTGGCCATGCCACGCAGCACATACTGCAGGATGCCGCCATTTTTGTAATACTCGACCTCGTCCGCGGTATCGACACGGCAGAGCAGTTCCACCTCTTCCTTGGACCCATCCGGACGGGTGATCACCGCCTTGATGTCCATGCGCGGAGACAATTTGTCGAGGCCGACAATATCCACGGTCTCCTCACCGGTCAGGCCCAGGCTCTTGCGGGTCTGGCCATTCTTGAACAGCAGCGGCAGCACGCCCATGCCCACCAGATTGGAACGGTGGATACGCTCGAAGCTCTCCGCGATCACCGCCTTCACGCCCAGCAGCATGGTGCCCTTGGCCGCCCAGTCGCGGGAGGAGCCAGTGCCGTATTCCTGCCCGGCGAACACCACCAGGGGCACGCCCTCGGCCTTGTACTTCATCGCCGCATCGTAGATCGGCATCTCCTCGCCACCGGGATAATGCTTGGTGTTGCCCCCCTCGGCCCCACCCATCATCTCGTTCTTGATGCGGATGTTCGCGAAGGTACCGCGCACCATGACATCGTCATTGCCACGCCGCGAACCATAGGAGTTGAAGTCCTTCTGCTGCACCTGGTGCTCGGAGAGGAACACGCCCGCCGGAGAGGATTTCTTGATGTTGCCCGCCGGGGAGATATGGTCGGTGGTGATGGAATCACCCAACAGCGCCATGATGCGCGCCGCCTTGATGTCGGAAACCGGCTTCGGCTCCTTGTCCATGCCCTGGAAGTAAGGCGGGTTCTTCACATAGGTCGAACCGGACGGCCAGGCATAGGTGTCGGTGCCGCCGGTGACTTCGATGGCCTGCCACTCCGCCGGGCCCTTGAACACGTCCGAATAGCGCTCCAGGAACATCTCGCGGGTCAGCACCTGGCCCACAATCTCCTGGATCTCCTTGTTGGAGGGCCAGATATCCTTCAGATATACCGGCTTACCGTCCTTGGAGGTGCCAATCTGCGCCGTGGTGATATCCTCGCGCATATTGCCGAACAAGGAATAGGCCACCACCAGCGGCGGAGACGCCAGATAGTTGGCGCGCACATTCGGGTGCACGCGGCCCTCGAAGTTACGGTTGCCGGACAGCACGGACACCGCCACCAGCTTGTTGTTCTCGATGGCATCCACGATCGGGTCCGGCAACGGGCCGGAATTACCGATGCAGGTGGTGCAACCATAACCGACCGTCTCGAAGCCGATCGCATCCAGATCCTGGGTCAGGCCGGATTTGTTCAGATAATCGGTGACCACCTGGCTGCCAGGAGCCAGCGAGGTCTTCACCCAAGGCTTGGGCGCCAAGCCCAGCGCGCGGGCCTTGCGGGCCACCAGGCCGGCGGCGACCAGCACATAAGGATTGGAGGTGTTGGTGCAGGAAGTGATCGCGGCGATCACCACATCGCCATGGGTGATCTCATAATTGGTCCCGGCGACCGCGCCCTTGTTGGAGAGCGCATCGGCCGGCACGCCCAGGCTCTTGGTCAGCTCGCCCTTGAAGGCGGAGGCGGCTTCCTTCAGCAGCACGCGGTCCTGCGGGCGCTTCGGGCCAGCCAGGCTCGGCTGCACGGTGGAAAGATCCAACTCCAGCGTGTCGGAGAAGACCGGCTCATGCTCGTCGCGCCACAGCCCCTGGGCCTTGGTATATTCCTCGACCAGCTTGATGCGGTGCTCGTCGCGGCCGGAAAGGCGCAGATAATCCAGGGTAACCTCGTCGACCGGAAAAAAGCCGCAGGTGGCGCCATATTCCGGAGCCATGTTGGCGATGGTGGCGCGGTCCGCCAGCGCCATCTCGGCCATGCCCTCGCCATAAAATTCGACGAACTTGCCGACGACCTTCTTGGCGCGCAGCATCTGGGTGACGGTGAGCACCAGATCGGTCGCGGTCACACCCTCGGAGAGCTTGCCCGTCAGCTTGAAGCCGACAACATCCGGGATCAACATGGCGATCGGCTGGCCAAGCATCGCGGCCTCGGCCTCGATCCCGCCGACACCCCAGCCCAGCACGCCCAGCCCGTTCACCATGGTGGTGTGGGAGTCGGTGCCATACAGCGTGTCAGGATAAACATAGGTCTTGCTGCCGTTCTCGGAGGTCCATGCCACCTGCGCCAGATATTCCAGATTCACCTGGTGGCAGATGCCGGTGCCGGGCGGCACGACGCGGAAATTATTGAAAGCCTCCTGCCCCCAGCGCAGGAAGCGGTAACGCTCGCCATTGCGCTCGAATTCCAGGTCGATATTCTTCTGCAGCGCGTCCTTGGAGGCGGAATAATCCACCATCACGGAATGGTCGATGACCAGATCGACCGGGATCAGCGGGTTCACCTTCTCGGGCGCGGCGCCCAGCTTGCCGATGCCATCGCGCATCGCGGCAAGGTCCACCACGGCGGGCACGCCGGTGAAATCCTGCATCAGGATGCGGGCCGGCTTGAAGGGCACTTCCTTGGTGGAACTCGCCTTCTCCAGCCAGGCGATGATCGATTTGGCGTCTTCCTGGGTGTAGCTGCCGCCATTCTCAAAGCGCAGCACGTTTTCCAGGAGCACCTTCAGGGTCTTGGGCAGCTTGGAAATATCGCCCAGCTTGGCGGCAGCGGCCGGAAGCGAGAAATACTCGTAAGATTTGCCGTCAACGGTGAGGGTTTTCTTGGTTTCCAGGCTATCGTGGCCGATCGCTGTCATGGGGCAAAACCTTTCGCTTGTTGCCGCTTGTGATTTGGCTCGGCTTAAACCATAGCCGTACCCGCCCGTCCATTCCGGCCTTAAGGATTTTTGCACCTGCTCACAGCTCAGAAACTCTCGGTTTTTCGCGGAGAAAGGCTTATTTTTAAGGGTCTAGGCTTCTCGCTACGCCCTGGGGGCATCCTGCTTCTGCGCGGGGCGAATGGCACGGGCAAATCCAGCTTGCTGCGGGCCCTGGCCGGGCTCACTCCCCTGGCCGCGGGTGAACTCTTTTGGAACGATTTGTCCGTCTTCAAGGATCGGGAAGGCCATGCCGCGCGGATCGGCTGGCTCGGGCATCAAGATGCGGTGAAACCGGCCCTCACCCCGGCCGAACAAGTCCCCAAAGCCGCTCTGGCCGCCATGGGGCTAGAAAAATTCGCGCATTTACCTTCACGTTTCCTCTCCGCCGGGCAAAAACGCCGCCTCGCCATCGCGCGCGTGGCGGCGGCGAAAAAGCCTCTCTGGCTGCTGGACGAACCAACGACGGGACTCGACACAGCCTCCATCGAACGTTTCCTGACCCTTTGCCGCCATCACCGCGACCAGGGCGGCCTGATCATCGCCAGCACCCATACCCCCATCGACCTGCCTGATACGGAAGTGCTCTCGTTATGATCGCCCTGATCGCCAAGGAATTGCGCCTGTCTTTGCGGCATGGCGCCGAAAGCATGGCCGCCCTGCTGTTTTTCATTATCGCGGGGACCTTATTCGCCTTCGGGGTCGGGCCGGACCCCGCCATTCTGGGGCGCATCGCCCCGGGCGTGGTGTGGGTAACGGCATTGCTGGCGGCCCTGCTGCCTCTGGAACGCCTTTTTGCGCCTGATTTCGAGGATGGCACACTGGACCTGCTGCTTTTGTCGGGTTGGCCCGCTTATGCCATCGCCGCCGCGAAAACCGCCGTCCATTGGGTCACCACCGGCTTGCCCCTGCTGCTCATCGCGGCACCGCTGGCGGTGATGCTGCGCCTGCCCGGCGACAAATTACCGCTGCTCATGCTCTCCCTGCTGCCCGGCACCCTGATTTTTTCGCTGCTCGGCACATTGGCGGCGGCCCTGACCACCGGCGCGCGGCGCGGCGCGATCCTGATGCCGCTGATCACCCTGCCGCTGATGATCCCAAGCCTCATTTTCGGCACGGCGGCCGCCAGCAGCCCGAACCCAGCCCCATCTTTCTATATGATTTTCGCCATGCTGCTGGTGGCGCTGCCCCTGGCGCCCATCGGCACGGGCCTCGCCTTGCGCGCGGCCGCTGAATAAACAAAATGCCGCCGAACAAACAAAATTCAGGGGGCCGTCAGGCCCCCTGTTCAAACGCCGGCCACCGGCCGGGAGCCCTTTTCAGGCCGTTGCTGGAAAAGCGAGCCCCGAACCGGGATCGACGAAAACCAGCTCGTCCTTGACCTCCTTCACGCCCGGCGCATTCTCGGCGATGGTATTGACCGCGCGGCGTTCCTCATCGGAGAAAATCGTCCCCTCCAAGGTCACCACTTTGTCCTTCACCGCCACGCGCAGGCCGGATTTAGGCGCCCATTTGGCCTTCTCGATCTCAGCCTTGATATAAGCCAGGATCGTATCGTCACTGACATTCTCATCGGTCTGGATCAATTTGGAGGTCAGCGCCTTCAGCAGATCCGCGCGGCTGACCACCCCGATCAATTTCTGATTCTCCAGCACCGGCATGCGCTTGATGCGTTTGCGCAGCATCGTGTGGGCCACCTCGGTCAGCTCCGTCTCGGGCGTGACGAAAATCGGGCTATGCGTCATCACCCCGCTGACATGGCGGGAATGGGTCAGCACATAATCCTCCGCCACGGCGGCTGGTTGCAGCAAGGCCTTCAGCCAGCCCGCCTGCTCGCCCTCGGTGCCAATTTCAGCCCGGCGCAGCAAATCGCCCTCGGTCACCACGCCAACCAGCGCCCCCGCTTGATCCAGAACCGGCAAACCGCTGACATGATTGGCCAGCATGATCCGCGCCGCATCGACCACGCTGGTCTGCGGCTGCACGGAAATCGCGTTGCGGGTCATCACATCGGAGACTTTCATGACATCCTCCATTCATTCCTTATTGAAAAATAGCACCCTGTTTCGGCTTACGCCTTGATGCGCGTCAATTGGCGGCTTCCGCGATATTTTCCAGCATCTTGGGGCGCAACAGCACAATTTCATGGATGCTCGGAATCTCGATCAGCCCGTCTTTCTTAAGATTGCTCAATGAGCGGGAGACCGTTTCGATCGTCAGCCCCAGATAATCGGCGAGATCCGTCCGCGAGAGCGGCAAAACCAGCCTCACATTGGCCGACGGCAACCCTCCCCCCGTGCCGCAGACCTCCTGGCGTTGCGCCCAGGAGAGCAGAAAACTCGCGATCCGTTCCAATGCGGTCTTGCGGCCCAGCAGCAGCATCTGCTGTTGGTTCAGCACCAGCTCATGCATCGCGACATCCAGCAGCTTGCGTTCCAGGGCCGGATATTCCGCGAACATGCCGCGCAGCCCCGCGCGGGAGAACCGGCAAAGCCGCACCGGCTCCATCGTCTCGGCTGAAACCACGTTCTGCTCGACCGCCGCCAGACCTATGAAATGCCCTGGCCCCGCGAAGCCGGTAATCTGCCTGCGCCCGTCCGGCAACGCCTTATAAAGCCGCACCGTACCTGAATTCACGTTATAGAAATGCTGCGCCGTCTCGCCCTCTTCCATGATCTGCTTGCCCGCCGGCAGGCTCATGCGTTGCGCCGCGCGGGAGAGAAACACCAGCTCCGCATCGGACAATGCATCGCAAAGCCCCATATGCCGCGCCCCGCAATCTTCGCACGGCGCGGGAGACGGACCGGCGGCCAGATTGATGGCGACCGGATGGCGGAGAGACGCGATATTGCCAAATGAACTCATACGACCTGCTTACCCTTTAGGGCCGCACTGATCCATATCAAAAGACGCCGGGCTCCGGTGAAGAAACAACAAAAGCCATCCGGCCACCAGACATTCAACCCCCAACCCGAGTAAACTGCCCTCCGGACCGGTCAGCCCGCCGGAAAACCAGGCCGCGCCATGCGGCAACGTGTCCAACAGCGCGCCCGCGCAGGACTGGCCGCTATCATGCGTGCCAAACAAAAAATTTTCTGAAAAATCCCAGCCTGCATGAAAACCTATGGACCACCACAGCGTTCCCGTCCGCCACAAGCCCAGACAGAATATCAGCCCCGCGCCGCAAACATTGAGAATTCCAATCACGCTCTCATGCTGGTTCGTGACATGCAGCCCGCCAAAGATCAGGCTGGTCGCGCATGCCGCGGGCCAGAACCCCATGCCGCGCGTCAGGGCCTGCTGGATATAGCCGCGAAACGCCAGCTCCTCCGTCAGTCCCGTCAACAAACAGGCCGCCAGCCAGCCAAACCCGCTCAGGGCGATTTGGTGCACCCCCTCCCCTTGCCAGCGCAGCGAGGCATGGCCGCTCACCAGCAGCAGCCCCTCCAACAATGACAGGGCGGCAATCCCCACCCCCAGCCCCTTGAGCAGCAAGCGCCAGACATGCCGCCCCTCAAGCCCACAGGAAACAACGGAACGCTTTTCCATCCGGGCCATGACCGCCGTCGCGGCGAGAACCGGCATCAGCAAAAACAGCTCGTTCAGCATGACGAAATCCGCGCTCAACGCGGCTTGCGGCTTCAGCCAGGGCGGGTGCAGCCGGGCCAGCCCCCAGATCTCGCCCGCCACGACCAGCATGAGCAGAACGACATAAAGCGCCGCGCGCCAGCCGGCTTTTACCCCTTGGGCGCCACGCCACCACCGCCCCGTGCCGGAACGCCCCAGCCAGCCTTCCATTCCGCCTCCCATGATAAAAGACCAGGGGCGCCATCCGGCCTTGGCAGGCAAGATGGCGCCCCTGGTCTTCCAAGGATCAGGCCAGGGCCGGAACCGGCCCTGGTTGTCTCCTCCCTAGGCCTCGCCAGAGCGATGCGTCATGGAGACGTTGCGAGCCTCGGGGCCGAAGATCATCAACCCGATGAGCACCACCGCGACGATCCCACCGACCAGTTCCAGCGAATAACCGTAATCCCCGCCATTCACCGCCGCGATATGCGTCTGGATCGGCGCGTTGAACGAAGCCACGAAATTACCGAGCTGATAGACAAAACCCGGGAATGTCGCGCGAATCTCCGAAGGAGACAATTCGTTCAAATGCACCGGCACCACGCCCCAGGCGCCCTGCACGCCGATCTGCATGAAGAAGGCGGCGATGGCGATGGTGGCGAAAGTGGTGCCATGCGACCAGGGCCACAGAGACAGCAGCACGATCACGCACGCCCCGATGATCGCGTAACGGCGGCCGATCTTCTGGCTGAGGAACCCGAACAGGATCCCGCCGATCACGGCGCCGGCGTTGAAGATCAGGCCCGCATTGGCCATCTCGCTGTGAGTGAAGTGAAGCTGTTTGCCCAGGAACAGCTTCACATAAATATCCTGCGTGCCGTGGGACAGGAAATTGAACGCGGCCATCATCACGACACCGTAAACGACCAGCTTGGCATTCTGCCGCAGCACCGTGCCGATGGACACCTTGGTCTTGCGGTGATGCATGGTTTCGAAGGCCGGGCTCTCTTGAACCGAAGTGGCGATGAAGAACACCAGCAAGGCCGGAAGGGCGCCGATGAGGAACATGCCGCGCCAGCCAAGCGAGCTGAAGCCGAAATCGAAAACCAGCGTGGCCAGGAAGAAGCCGAACGGATACCCCGCCTGCAGCAGGCCGGAAACCCAGCCGCGCCAGCGGTCGGGAATCGTTTCCATCGCCAGGGAGGAGCCAAGCCCCCACTCACCGCCCATGGCAATGCCGAACAAGGTGCGGATCACCATGAAGGACATGAAGGACCACGCAAAACCGGTCAGGGCCTCGAAGAAGGAATAAAGCAGGATCACCAGCATCAGGATCGGCTTGCGGCCATAAATATCGCCCAGCCGTCCGAAAATGAAGGCGCCGATGGCACGCGTCGCCAGGGTCAGCGTGATGGAAAACGCCACCGAGGTGATGCTGACGCCAAATGCCTTGGAGACATTATCGAGAGTCAGAATCAGGATGAAGAAATCGAACGCATCGAGCGTCCAACCCAAAAACGCGGCGGCGACGACATTGCGCGCCCGCCTCACATCAACCGCCGAGGTTCCCGACATATTCTTCCCTTCCTAAAACTGCGTTTGCCATGACCGGCAAAATAAATGACCGGCAAAATAGATCCGGTGGCGGGTTACGCACCGATACAAGAAGAAGCTTATGGTTCAGCGATGGGGCCGGAGCAATTGGTTATAATAATTTTTTTTATAAATTCTGACATGTATTATGCATGATACTGCACATTCATGCGCCACGCATGCCAAAGCCAGCCTTCCAGAGCAAGGCCGCATAAAACCAGACAAGGGGGAAAATGATGGTCGGAGTGAGAGGATTCGAACCTCCGGCCCCTGCGTTCCGAACACAGTACTCTAACCAGGCTGAGCTACACTCCGATGCGGCGAGCCTATAGCCGAAGCGGGGCCGGTTCCGCAAGACCCGCCTGCAATCTCTCCTTCATCACGGAAAAACGCGGCGGGAAAATGAGTGCCAGACATAATCGCGTTACCTTTGCTTTCTAAAACCCACGAAAAATCAGCGAGTCCTAGCCAGAAATGAAAGCCGCATGATAAGCTTGCCGCCATGTGCCTGATTTGCGACGCCTCAAGACGCGGCTTTTTACGCCTTGGCCTGGGCACGGCCGGGCTGGCCGCCCTGCCCCGCTTCGCCTGCGCCACAACGCGAAAACCCCTGGTCATGCTCGATCCCGGCCATGGCGGACATGACCCCGGCACCATCGCCCCCGACGGTTATTATGAAAAGACCATCGCGCTCGCCACCGGGCTGGAATTGCGCCAGGCCCTGCTGGCCACCGGGCGCTACCATGTCGCCATGACGCGCGTGACGGATGTTTTCATCTCCCTGGAAGAGCGCGTGCGCATCGCCCAGGAGCATAAGGCCGATCTGTTTTTGTCCATGCACTGCGATCATTTGCCGGAGGAAGATCTGCGCGGCGCCTCGATCTTCACCTTATCCGACAAGGCCTCCGACAAACTGGCCGCCGCCGTGGCGCAGGATGAAAACAGCGCGGACGGACCCGGCGCGGCTGCTTCGGGCGTCTCGCCCCAGGTGGCCAATATCCTCGCCAGCCTGGAAACACGCGCCACCAAGGTCGGCTCCGCCACCTTCTCGCAAAACCTCGCCGCGGCCTTGTCCGGCACCACCCCCATGCTGCCGGATCCGCAGCGCAGCGCCAATTTCGCGGTGCTGCGCGACCCGTCGATTCCCTCCGTCCTGCTGGAAATGGGTTGCCTCAGCAATGTGGAGGATGAACAGCGCCTGCGCGACCTCAAGAAACGCCATCTTCTGGTGGCGCAACTGACCCGCGCGGTCGATAGCTACTTCACCGACTCGGCCGGCGGCCGGATGGCGGGCTGAATTGCAAAGCTGTCACTTCCCCCGTCTCGCAGCCCGGGCGGCGAGATGCTAAGAGCCCGGCATGTCCGATCAGAATGACGATTTCCCCGCTGGCGAACGGCTGGCACGCTCCAGCCGCACCCCACAGCAAAAGCGCCAGCCCGCGCGTGAGCCTCGTGCCCCCCGGCCGAAGCGCCGCGGCCTGATCGGGCGGATTTTCGGCTTCTTCATCACCAGCCTGTACAGGCTGGCTTTTCTCGCCGTCGTCGCGGGAATCGTGATCGCCGGGGGCTGCTTTCTTTATTTCTCGGCGGGCCTGCCCAGCATCGACAGCCTGAAGACCTATAAACCCCCCCTGGAAACACGCGTCTTCACCTCGAATTTCCAGCTGCTTTCCGAAATGGGCACGCAGCACAGCATCTACGTGACCTATGACCAGATCCCTCCGGTGGTGGCCAACGCCTTCATCTCCGCCGAGGACAGGCTGTTCTGGGTGGAACCCGGCATCAATCCGCTGGCCGTGATTCGCGCCGGGTTGACCGACATCGCCCGGATTGGCTCCGGCCGGCGCCCGCTCGGCGCCTCCACCATCACCCAGCAGGTGGTGAAGAACATGCTGCTGGACAATCACATCACCTTCGTCACCAAGATCAAGGAAGCCATCCTGGCGATGCGGGTGTCGCAGGCGATGAGCAAGCAGCAGGTGCTGACGCTGTACCTGAACGAAGTCGATCTCGGCCATAACTCCTTCGGTGTCGCCGCGGCCGCGATGACCTATTTCAACAAGCCGCTGTCCCAGCTCGACATCGCCCAGGCCGCCACCTTGGCGGCCTTGCCCAAGGCGCCCACCAATTACGATCCCTTCCTGCATCCGGACGCGTCCCTGCAACGGCGCAACTTCATCATCGGGCGCATGCAGGCCGATGGCGTCATCACCGCCGCCCAAGCCAAGACCGCCCAGGCCGAGCCCTTGCTGCCGCAAGCCGAGACAGCCACCAAGGGCGTGCCGAACGGCGGTTATTTCGCCGACGCCGTACGCGCCCAGCTCATCCAGCAATTCGGCCTCAAGGCGGTGAATACTGGCGGGCTGATCGTGCGAACCAGCCTGAACCCGGCATTGCAGGAGGCCGCCACCAACGCGCTGCGCAACGGGCTCGAATCCTACGACCATGATTACGATGGCTGGCATGGCTTGGTGAACCATCTCTCCGACAAGGATCTTTCCAGCAATTGGCAAGCCCTGCTGGCCAAGCAACCCACGCCCGCGGGAATGCGAACGGGCTGGCGCCTTGGCATCGTGCTGTCCGCCGGCGCGACCGAGGCACGAATCGGCACCACGGCCGGCTCCAACGGCACCCCGGAAACCGGCACCCTGCCGCTCGCCAACATGCGTTGGGCCCGTCCACGCGTGAACGGGCATCCCGGCGCGCGTCCAACCTCCACGGCGCAGGTGCTGCATCCGGGCGATCTGATCATGGTCTCCGGGGATTTGAAGTCCCTCTCCCTCGAACAGATCCCGAACGTGCAGGGCGCGCTGATTTCAATGGATCCCCGGACCGGGCGCGTGGTCGCCATGGTCGGCGGCTGGAGCCATAGCCTCAGCCCCTTCAACCGGGCCGTTCAAGCCCAGCGCCAGCCGGGCTCGTCGGTCAAGCCGCTGGTCTATCTCACCGCCATGGAGCAGGGCATCCAGCCAGACGCCCCGGTGCTGGACGGGCCCTTCGTGCAAGTCATGTCCAACGGCACGGTCTACCGCCCCGGCAATTATGAAAACACCTTCCAGGGCCCCGTGCCGGTTTTCCACGCGCTGGAGCAATCCCTCAATCTGGCCACCTTGCATCTGGCGCGTCAGGTCGGGCTGCCGGCCATCGCCAAGACGTTTCATGATTTCGGAATCGTCGATAAGATGCCGCCTTATTATCCTTCCGTCATCGGCGCGATCGATACCACGCTCTGGAAGATGACCGCCGCCTATGCGAGCCTCGACCAATATGGGCGGCTGGTGACACCCAGCCTGATCGACAGCGTGACCAACCCGGATGGAACGGTGCTCTATCAGGCCCCCGACGAACAATGCGCGAACTGCGTGAACGGCAACCCCGACCAGCCGCCGCAGCTAAACCCCACCGGCCCGCAAGTCGCGGATCCTGATTCGGTCTATCAGATGCTTGTGATGATGCGCGGGGTGGTTCTGCGCGGCACCGGCGTGCCCGCGGTCAGGGGCATCTCCCAGCCGGTCGCCGGTAAAACCGGTACCACCAACAATTTCAACGATGCCTGGTTCATCGGCTTTACCCCCGGAATCGTCACTGGCTGCTGGGTCGGGTTCGACACGCCGACCAGCCTCGGCAACAATGAAACAGGCGGCAATGTCTGCGGGCCGATCTGGAATGAATATATGAAGGTGGCGCTGAAGAATCAGCCCGACATCGATTTCGCGACCCCGCCCGGCATGACCCTGCAGCAGGTGCCCGAGCCAGATGGCCGCCTGGTCACCGAAGCCTTCAAACCCAACCAGAGCCCCGGCGCCCAAAACGGCAATGGCCTGTTGGGCGGCGGCATGGACAGCCTGGATGGTTCCGATTCCTCGAACCCATTGACAGCCCCCGACAATAATGGCGCGCCCGCGCCAGGTTCCTCGGCCCCCGCGCCAGCCGCGACAATCGATAAATCCCTGGGCGGTCTTTACTGAAGCCCGATAAAGGATGAGCCCGCCAACGCGACGGGCTCATCCGGCCACGAACCTTCCAGCGGTGACTTACGAACCGCTGAACCAGTTATAACCCTGGTCCTCCCAATAACCGCCGGGATAGATATTGGTGACGGCGAGCTGAACGATGGATTTCGGGTTCTTGAAGCCGAGCTTGGTGGGAATCCGCAGCCGCACCGGCGCGCCAAAGGCCGGTGTGAGCTTCTGGCCCAGAAAATCCAGCGCCAGAATCGTCTGCGGATGCAGGGCGGAGGGCATGTCGATGGAACTGTAATAACCATCCGCGCATTTGAAGCCGACATATTTGCACCGCGTATCCGCCCCGACCCGGCGCAGAAAATCACTCAACCTCACCCCCGACCACTCGCCGATCGTACGCCATCCCTCCACGCAAACGAAACGGGTGATCTGGCTTTCCCGTGGCAAACGCCGCAATTGTTCCAGGCTCCAGGGCGTCTTGTCCTGAATCCGCCCGCCAAGTTCGAGCCTGTAGCTGGCTTCGTCCACCACCGGCGCCTGGTCGATCCCGTAAAAGGCGTTAAAGCGCGGCGGGCGGGTGATCTGCTCCGGCCGGAAGGTTGGCGCCAAAGTATGCGGGTTGAACAAGGCCGCCTGCACCTTGTCGTTCCAGGCGGACATGGCGTGCAGGAACCGATCCGCCAGGTCCGGGTGGGCAGGGTCGTCGTAATTGCAGCCGCCCAGCGGGGCCGCCGCCCCCAGCGCCATGGCGCGCAGCAGAAGGAAACGCCGCTTGATCATGGCAGGCGCCCCCCGGTGATCATCGGCGGCAAGACTTTCGGCACCATCGCCACCAGCAGAAGATGAACGAGGATGAACAGGCAAATGCCGGTCATCGCCAGAAAATGCACATAGCGCGCGCCAATATACCCGCCGCACAGATCGCACAGAAACCAAAGCTGCACCGGTTTCCAGATGGCCAGCCCCGAGAACACGGCCACCCCGCCCGCCAGCAGAACACCCGCATAAAGCAGCTTCTGCACGGCGTTATAAACGCCGGTTTCATGTTTCAGACGAAAGCCCAGCGCGGCGCGGAAATCCCGCCACAGCTCACGCGGCCCGATCGGAAAAAATTTCCGGTAATGTCCGCTGGCCAGGCTCCAGCCCAGATAGACCAGGCCATTGGCCACCAGCAGCCACATGGCCGCCAGATGCCAGGCAATGGCCGCCCCCAGCCACTGGCCGATGGTAACGGGAAAGGTAAAATCGAACAGCGGCGAGGCATTGTAAATCTGCCAGCCGCTGCCGATCATCACCACCATCGCGATGGCATTGAGCCAATGGGTCAGCCGTAACGGCCAGGGGTGAATGACGCGCCCACGCATGGGTTGCACTCCGTTCTCCGGTTGAAATCATATAAGCAGCATGAAAGCCGGAACGCATGCGCGGCAAGGCATGGATTCGATGACAAGACGGCATTGGCGCGGCCGGGATGACCGGCGGCATATGCCTTTCATCCGGAGCGATCCGGTTTTTCAGCAAAGGAGATCAACATGTCCCGCTTTCTCGCCGTTGCCGCCTGCCTTCTGTCCCTGACCGGCGCCAGCGCCGCCTTCGCGCAAACCTCCGGCGATATGGGCAATGGCCAGGCCATGAGCCATGATGCCATGGGCAAGGATAACGGCACCGCCGCCGGCGGGGCCACCATGAGCCATGACGGCATGGGCAACGGCAATTCCGCCATGAGCCACGACAATATGAGCAATGGATCGGCGATGAGCTCTGGTGCCATGAGCCATTCCAGCGCCAAGCAATAATTGCCAGGGGGGCGCCACGCCGCCAGAATGGAGTAGCTTCCCTCTCACACGGCATGGCGCCCTCGCGCATACGGAGGACAGACAATCGGCCATCTGACCCAGACCCTGCGGGACTTGCGCGCCAGCCGGCGCCAAAATGCCGGATGGGACGCGGCCTATCTGCAGATTATCGGCAGGCTGGAACGCGAAAGCTTCCATGAGGGCATCGTGCGCGAGGGGGAAATCTTTCCGGATTTCATGCTGCCCAGCGCTTCGGGGCGGCTGGTGACGCTGTCTGAGCATCTCTCCAAGGGCCCCGTGGTGCTGGGGTTTTTCCGTGGCACCTGGTGTCCGTTCTGCAAGTTGATGCTGGAGGCGCTGGCCCAGGCCATGCCCCGCATCGAGGCCAAGGGGGCCACGCTGCTGGCCCTCACACCCGAAACCGGCGCCCAGCCCGCCGCGTTGCAAGCCAGGCATGAAAACCGCTTCGAGGTGCTGTGCGACGTGGATTTCGGCGTCGGGCTGCAAGCTGGGGTGGTGTATAAAATCCCGCCCCTCTACCGGGCCAATCTGATTGCTTCCAATCTCGATCTTGCCATCCGCCAGGGCAATGCCGCCTGGTGCCTGCCCGTACCCGCGATCTTTCTCATCCGGCCGGATGGCATGGTCGCCCGGCGTTTCGTGGATGTGGATTTCACCAAATGGCCGGAACCTGACGAGATCATCGGCGCGCTGGAAGGGCCGGGCCGATGGAGCTGACGCAGGTCCGGTATTTTCTCGCCCTTTGCCGCACGTTGAATTTCTCGCGTGCCGCGCAAGACTGCAACGTCACCCAGCCCGCCTTCTCACGCGCCATCCAACGGCTGGAAGAAGAGCTTGGCGGAGCCTTGATCTTCCGTGAGCGCACCCTCAGCCGCCTGACCGAGTTGGGGCGGGAGATGCAACCGCATTTCGAAACCATGCAGGAAGCCGCCGAGACGGCGCGCGCCCTGGCCGCCACGCGGCATAAGGCGGTGGCGCGTCCGCTGCGGATCGGGCTGGGGCCCGGCATCCCCGCCGCCCCCATCACCGGCGCCATGGCCGAAATCCTGCGTGTGCTCCCCGGCACGGACATCCATTTCACCGAGGCGCCGCCCGGCACGCTGGTGGACAACATGCTGGCGGACGGGCTGGATTGCGCCTTCCTTCCCGAGAACGCCCCCTTGCCCGAACGGCTGAACCGCTGGCCTGTCTTCACCGACAAAGCTGTGCTCATCTGCCAGGAAACACATAGGCTGGCCCAACGGAATCAATGCCGCCTGGCCGACCTGGAGGATGAAACCCTGCTCCTTGGCGATGAATGCGGCGATTTCGCAGACAGGCTGGCCAGCATGGCGCAAACGCCCTTGCGGACCCGGCGCATCCGGGCCAGCGCCGCGCAAATGCAAGAGCTTGTGCGTGCCGGGCTGGGGCTGATGCTGCTCTCCAACCGCGCCACCATCGCCCCGCCCCTGGCCGCGCGGGCCTTCGTGGACCCCATGCTGGAGCGCCGGATTCTGCTCACCGCCGTGGCGGGCCGGCCCCTGAACCAAGCCGCCGCCGGCTTCATCCGGCTTTGCCGGGCACAGGCCTTCGATTAGAAACCGCCGCAAAATCACGGCCAAACAATTCTAACCGGGAATATGCTTCAGATCCGTTCCGATAAATGTCGGGATCAACAGCAGGATACGGCCATGATCCAGAACCGGCAGAACAGGACCGGGCTTGAGGCTGACGAAATCCGGCGCGAAGCGGTTCCAGGTCGCGGTGCTGCTGCCGGGCATGGCGATCAGCAGAACCGTCTTGCCGAGCAGGCTCTGCGGCGGGGTGGTGAAGACGAATTGATGCGGGGCGCGGCCAAACACCGTAACCGGTATGTCGATCCCGTCGCGCCGCAGCGCATACCCGATCTTGCCGGCGTCGAACCAGCGTTGCGCCGCCACCGCGTCGATCCCTGGCGGCATGGCCCTGCCGATGCTCACCCAATCCACCGCCTGCAGCATGGGGGATTTGCCCGGCTTAAAGCTATTGGCCAGCACGGGCGGCAGGCCGAATTGCACCAGCCCCACGATGAGCAGGGCGGCACATGCCAGCAAGCCGCCGGAAATGGCGGCAACGGTGCCCATGAGCCGCGGCGAGCGGCGCACCGCCCAATCCCCCAGCAGCGGAAACAGCATCAGATACCCAGGGGCGGCCCAATGAAACAGGATATGGGTGTGCGACCATAGCCCCACGACGGCAAAGAGCAGAACGGGAATGACAGAGGCCCAGCCCAGCAGCCAGGATGCGCGCTGGGCGGCCCCCGCGATAAAAGCGCGGATCAGCAGCCATATCATCGGCGCCCATAGCCAGGGCAACACATAGAGCGCCTCGCCACCCCAGATGGAAAGCGGCATCAAGGGCCGCAGCCTCAGGCCCGTGGCGCGCCCGCCCTGGTAATCGAAACTCGCCCAGTGATGCTGGGCATTCCAGATCACCACCGGGGAGAACAGAAGCAACGCCAGCAACACGCCCAGCCAGGGCCAGGGGCGGCCTAGCTCCCGCCGCCCGGCCGGGTCCAGCACCACGCTCAAGGCCGCTCCCATCAGCACCAGGGCCGCGTTATATTTGGAGAGCATCGCCACCCCCGCGAACAGGCCCGCCGCCAACCACCAATAAGGGGCCGGTTTGCGCTCCGGCAGGCCCAGGGCGCGGATCAACGCATACAAAAAAGCCAGCAGCGCCGCGTTCAAGGGCCCGTCCGGCAGCACCCAACTGCCGAATGCCAGGGAAAAAACAGGCGCGATGGAAAAAGCCACCACCGCCCAGAAACCGGCCTTGGCGCCGAACAAACGCCTGGTGACGAGATAAAGCAGCCAGGAGGAAACCCCGGAAAGCAGCACGAAGGGAAGCCGCACGACCAAGGGCGCGGCCGAGCCGAAAACATGGCGCGCGCCCAATTCCAGCCACCAGGAAGCAAGCGGATGATCGAAATAGGAGGCCGCGAAATGCGAACTGGCCGCGACCATATAACTCTCGTCGATACCAAGGCCCGAGCCTCCGGCCAGGATGAACCGGAAACAGAGCGAGGCGAGGACAACCAGAAGCGTGGCGTTCATGCGCACCTGCATGGCAATCCCCCCGCGGCTTGGCAAGCAGGGGGCAAACGAATGGCACTACCAATCCACCGCGCCAGCGCGTATATCGCCGGAATGTCCGCTGAATCCATCCAACTGAATGAGCAGATCGGCCGCTCGGTCGCCCTGCTGAGGAGGCATCTTTGACTGGGATGCCGCTGTTCTCAAACTCGCCGAGCTGAACCACCGGGCCGAAGACCCGAATCTCTGGAACGACGCGGACACCGCCCAGGCGGTGATGCGCGAGCGCAACCGGCTGGCCTCCATGGTCGATGGCGTCAACGCCATCGAAACCGAGACCAAGGACACGCTGGAGCTGATCGAAATGGCCGAGGCCGAGGCCGATGAAGCCATGGTCAAGGACGGTCTCGCCACGCTGGAACGCCTGGCCGCCTCCGCCAAGGAAAAAGAGATCGAATCGCTGCTCTCCGGCGAGGCCGACAGCCGCGACGCCTTCGTGGAAATCAACGCCGGCGCCGGCGGAACCGAGGCACAGGACTGGGCCCAGATGCTGGCGCGCATGTATCTGCGCTGGGCCGAGCGCAAGGGCTTCAAGACCGAGATCATGGAAGAATCCGAGGGCGAGCAGGCCGGGATCAAATCCATGACAATCCAGATCTCCGGCACCAACGCCTATGGTTGGCTGAAGACCGAGGCGGGCGTGCACCGGCTGGTGCGCATCTCACCATTCGACGCCAATGCCCGCCGCCAGACCAGCTTCGCCTCCGTCTGGGTCTATCCGGTGGTGGATGATTCGATCGAGATCGAGATCAACCCGGCGGATCTGAAGGTGGATACGTTCCGCGCCTCCGGTGCCGGCGGCCAGCATGTGAACAAGACCGAATCCGCCATCCGCATCACCCATATTCCGACCGGCATCGTCGTCGCCTGCCAGACGGACCGCTCACAGCACCGCAACCGCGCCACGGCGATGAACATGCTGAAGGCGCGCATGTATGAGCAGGAATTGCAGAAGCGCGAGGCGGCGGCGGCGGCCACCGAAGCCTCCAAGACCGACATCGGCTGGGGCCATCAGATCCGCTCTTACGTGCTGGCGCCATACCAGTTGGTGAAGGATCTGCGCAGCAACCACGAATCCAGCAACCCGGCGGCGGTGCTGGATGGCGCGTTGGACCCGTTCCTGGCCTCCTCTCTGGCCGCGCGGGTGGGCGCCACGCGCTCCGAAGCCTCGGCGATGGCGGAATAACCCCACACGGGCACATAAAAAAGGGGGCCTTACGGCCCCCTTCGTTTTTCCAACCACCCAGGAATGATATCACCCAGGCATTATGCCGCGTGCGGAAGCTGCGGCGTGTCGATCGTCTGGTTCGCGGCCTTGGGCGTGGTGATCTCGATCCGGCGCGGCTTGGCGCTCTCGGGCACCACGCGGCGCAGGCTCACATTCAAAAGCCCATTCACCAGTTCGGCGCCCTCCACCACCACATGCTCAGCCAACACGAAACGGCGCTGGAAGGCACGGGCGGCGATGCCACGATGCAGGAACTCGCCCTTGGCAGCATCCTCGGCGACACGCCCGCTGACCAGAAGCGCGTTGTCCCTCACGGTCAACTCAATATCTTCCGGCGCGAACCCAGCCACGGCAAGGCTGACACGGTAGCTGTCCTCGCCGGTTTTCTCGATATTGTACGGCGGATAGCTGGTCGCCTCCTGCGGCAATGTATCAACGAGGCGGGCGAGACGGTCGAAACCAACGGCGGTACGGAAAAGCGGCGCGAAATCGTAAGTCATGATCAAACCTCCTTCAGAAGCAAGGTATATTCATAGTTTCTTAAAACAGCTCTTGCGGTTCCCGTCCTGGCGAACCGTATGAGCGCCTAGCCCCTCATCGAGGCGACCAAGCACCATCCATTATGGGCGTTTCACGCCGGGCTTCAAGAAAAAAACGCATGGCCTATGATGAACAAATCAGCCTGAACAGACATAAGAGGCCGCATGCTTACTTTCCTGATCGCGCTTCTGGCGGCTTTCTTCCTGTGGGAAATCGCCGTCATCAAGGTCAATCTCCGCCTTGACGCCACAACGCGCAAACGCCTGTTCAAGGCTGGCGGGCGCTTTGCCATCGTGGCGCTTCTGGTCGAGTTCACGGAATCGCTTGTGCCGCAATCTGGCCTCTCCCCCGCCGCCCATGCCGCCGGGCATGCCTTGCTGATGGCGGCCATTCCAGAGGAATTCATCAAATTCCTGGCTGTTCTGCGCTTTGGCAAACGGGAATTGAACGCAACCGGCCCCGGCATCGCCGTGCTGCTGGCGGTCGGCACATCGCTTGGCTTTGGTGTTCTGGAAAGCCAGTTCGCCAGCCAAGGCGGCGATTGGATGCTGCGCGCGCTCGCCGCCTTGCCGATGGATGCTATTTTCGGTTTCACCATGGGCAGTTTCATGACCTTCGCCTGGCGCGTTCCCGGCAAGACCGACGAGACCATGCTGCTGCTGGCATTGCTCGTGCCGACGGCCTTTCATTTCCTCTTCACATTCCTGCTGATTTTGCACGGCTTGGAGCCCTCCCTCCTCTGGCCTCTCGCCGCGCTGCCCGCCGCCATGCTGCTGGAGGGCGGCTTCGCGCTCATTCTCACCAATCATGCCGTGAACCGGCTGGCGGATCCCCCCGCGCCACGGCGGCCCGTGGATCCGGCGGGGCGGCGGGCCTTCCAGTTCGCCGGCATTTCGCTGGTCTTGACCCTCACCGCCCTGGTCATGGCGGCCGAGCATGCGGACCTGCGTGCCTTGGCCCCCTGCGCGGCCTTGCCGCTTCTCTTCACGCTGGATCTGGGGCTCGTCGCCCTGGCGCGGGCCAAGGGGTACACATAAAATCCGTGGGGGATGTCGCCGGCCGGCGTAAAGAGAGAATCGCCCTTCTCACCGAAACGGGACCCCGCATTGAAAGCCGGACCTTTTCTCCTCGGGCCAGCCGCCTGCCTGCTGGCCATCTGCCTGACACCCCCGTCATGGGCCCAGAGCCCGCAACAGCCATCCAGCACCGCCGCCAATGCCGCCAGATCCGGCGCGCGGCTCGCGGGCATGAATGTCGGAATCGCGAAGCGCTATTGCCAGATGCCGCCCGCCATCGCGTTTCCGCCCGGGCTGCTTGAGCGCTATTGCGCCGATGCGCGCAGGCATTTCGCCGCCGACCCCACATTCGGCGAGGATTTCGCTTATGGTCAGAGCATCAAGACCGTCGATGCCTTCTATGCCATGGCCGCGCAATCCAGCCCCGCCACGGCGGAACAGGCGCGCCGCGATTCATGCACCCGTCTCATCGCGGCGATGGAGCGGGAAACGCACAGCCCCTGATCCGGCTGGACTATCCCGCCGCGGCCACCAGCGTTCCACCGGTAAAGCGCCAGATGCGGTCCAGATACTCCACCCCGGTCAGGCGATGCAGGATCAACAGCACCGTGCGCCCTTCCGTGGCGGTGTTGAAGACACGGAAAAACTCCTGCTCCGTGGCTGAATCCAGCCCCGCGCACGGCTCGTCCAGCAGGATGATCGGGGCATCCATCAACAGCGTGCGCGCCAGGGCGAGCCGGCGCCCCTGCCCACCGGACAACGTGGCCCCGCCCTCGCCCAACCAGCTATCCAGCCCCTCTGGCAGAGCGCGAATCACATCCGCCACCTGGGCCGCCTCCAGCACCTCCCAGAGCCTGGCTTCTTCCGCCGCCGGGTCGCCGAGCAGCAGATTATTGCGAATGCTGTCCGCGAAGAGATGCGTGGTCTGTCCCAGATACGCGATCCGCTGGCGCAGCGCCTCGGCGGGCAGTTGCGCGATGTCCGTCCCGCCGAAACGGATCTGCCCGCTCACCGGCTTGATCAGCTTCAGGATCAGCGCCGCGATGGTGGATTTGCCCGCTCCCGACGGCCCCAGAATCGCGGTGCGGGAGCCTTCCGGCAATTGCAGGGACAGATTCTCGAACACGAAGGGCCGGTTGGGCGCATAACGGAAACTGACATGCTCGAAGGCAATGGCGTTGCGGCTGGGCATCGGTGCCGGGGCGGCGGGGTCAGGCACGGGCGGCCCAGCCTCCGCGGCCTGCACCACCCGCGCCGCGGCTTTTCTGGCCTGGCCATAGAGCAACCCGGCGCGCGGCAGCCCCAGCACGGTCTCGAACGTGGCGGTCAACACCAGCACGGCGGCCACGGCGGCAATGGGAAGGCCAAAAAACCCCAGCAGGATGGCCAGCAAAATCCCTCCCTGGGCGGCGATGAAGGCAATGGCGTTCAGTTTCGCCCCCTCGCCCGCCAGCTCACGCTGAGCCGCCAGAAGCTGCGCCTCGCGCGCCTGCACTTCGGCCAGCACGCGTCCCTCCGCGGAGAAAATCTTTACCTCCCGCAGCCCATGCAACGCATCCAGCGCCGCGGTGCGCAAGGCCGCCATGGCCAGCCCGGCCTTGCCCGCGTTCGCCTCCGCCGCGCGCGCGGCGCGCCAGGGCAGCCAGAACGCCACGAAGCAGAAAGGCAGCAGCACCAGGAGGGCGAGCCCATGCTCGCGCATCAGCGTCCAGGCCAATATCGGCACCAGCACAACAGCCCCCAGAAGCGGCACGAAAACCCGCAGGAACAGACCGTCCAGCGTGTCCACGTCGTTCACCAGCCTGGACAGCGCATCGCCGCTGCGGCGCACACCCAGCCCACCCGCGGCACTGCGCGCCAGACCGCTGAACATCCAGACTCGCAGATCCGCCAGGGCGCGGAAAATCGCCTCATGGCCGACCACGCGCTCACCATAGCGCAGCACCACGCGGGTCACGCCGGTCCATGGCAGCAAGGCCGGCACGAACAGCACGGCACCCGCCACGGCCACGGCCAGATAATGACCCGAGAGCCCCATCAGCGCCACACCGGCCACCAACGCCCCGAGCGAGAGCAGCACCGCCAGCAGCAGCCAGCCAGGATGACGCGCCCAGAGTGAAACGATTCGCGTAACCGGGCTCATGCGTTCACTCCCCGCCAGCTGGCGTAACGTAATGCGTCGAGATCGATCCGCCGGGCGCCGATGGTTTTGGCGAAATCCATCGCCTGGGTGGAATGGGTGGCCAGCACCACGGTGCGCCCGGCGGCGAGATGTTTCAGGCTCTCCAGAATATCGCGCTCCACGGCCGGGTCGAGATGCGAGGTCGGCTCATCCAGCAGCAGCAGCGGCGCATCCTTCAGAAAGGCGCGCGCGATGGCGATGCGTTGCGCCTGCCCGCCGGAAACGCCAAACCCACCTTCGCCCAATGGCGTCTTGATGCCTTGCGGCAGGCTGGCGATCAGCTCCTCCAGATGCGCGTTGCGGATGGCCGCCTTCAGCTCTTCCTCGCTCGCGGCGGGGTTGGCGAAACGGATATTTTCCTCGATCGTGCCCGCGAAAATCACCGGCTTCTGGCCGATCCAGCCGATCATGCGGACCCGCGCGGCGGGCACCAGAATATCCATCTCCGCGCCATTGATGGTGATCCGCCCATCCTGCGGCGCCAGAAACCCGAGAATAAGGTCGATGATGGTGGATTTGCCCGTGCCCGAGGCACCTGTCAGCAGCAGCATCTCACCGCGCCCGACCTTGAAGGACAGATTCTCCAGCACCGGGCGTGTCTCATCCCAGCCAAAGGTCACATGCTCGAAAGCCAGCGTCACCCCATGCGCGGCGACGGAGCGTATATCCGCCGGCGGCACCGGCGCCGGCGCCGCCGGCAGGGCCTGGAATTCATCCGCCACCGCCTCCACCGCCATGCGGTCGCCATAAACGGCGGCGAATGCCCGCAACGGCGCGAAAAATTCCGGCACCAGCAAAATCAGGAACAAGGCGGTGGGAGCCAGCTCGTGCGCGCCATGCAGCACCGGCGTGAAACGGATGACGATGAGCACCAGCGCCACCGCCGCCGCCAGATCCAACCCCGTGGAAGACAGAAACGCCACACGCAACACCCGCATGGTGCGCTCGCGCAGATCCGTGGCGGCACGCCCCAGGGCCCGCGCCTCATCCTCGGTTCGCCCCGCCAGAACGATGGTGGAAATCCCCCGGATGCGATCCAGGAACCGCACCTGCAGGCGGGTCATCGCCACGAATTGTTTCTTGGCGGCAATGCCCGCGCCAATGCCCGACACCGCCATGGCGAAAGGCACGAACAGCCCGGCGATCCCCAGGATCAACCCGCTGCGCCAGTCCGTCAGCAGCGCCACCGTTCCGATCAGCACCGGGCCGATGATCGCCATGCCGGTGGCGGGCACCCAACGGGCGTGAAACCCTTCCATCGCCTCCACCCTGTCAACCGCCGTGGCGGCCAACTCGGCGGAGTGACGGCCGCGCAGCCCCGCCGGGCCCAGAGCCAGCAGCGCGCTGAGCACCTGGCCGCGCAGCCGCCGCCGCGCAGCCGCGCCAAGCTCGAAATTTCCACGCTCATTGCGCAATTGCAGCCCGGCGCGGGCCAGCACGGCCAGGATGAACATGAGCGCGCTGCCCCAGACAGACAGCCCGCCACGTTGCACATGCAGCAGCACCGCCAGCAGCCGCGCCGCCGCGCCCGCCTGGACGATGCCGCAAACAATCCCGGCCGCGCCAAAAAGAAAAGAGGTTCTCGCGGCCCTGACCCCGTGCTTTTGCTCCGATTTGATCCAGGGTTTCGTGGCTCTTTTGCTCATGGCCGCTTTTCTAACCGGCTCGTTCCGCCTTGCCCAGGGCTGGACGATGCGCGCAAATCGTGAAAAGCCGCTGCCAAATGATCATCGCCAGAACACTCGCAGAGCTTGAAACCGCCCGCACCCGGCTGGACCAGACCGGTTTCACCCCCACGATGGGCGCCTTGCATGAAGGCCATCTTGCCCTCATCGCCGCCGCGAAACAGGCCGGCCTGACCCCCACCGCCAGTATTTTCGTCAATCCCACCCAGTTTGGTCCAAACGAGGATTTTTCCCGCTACCCGCGCGACGAGGCCGGCGACCTCGCCAAGCTCGAACAGGCCGGCTGCGCGCTGGTCTGGCTGCCCTCGGCGGAAACGATGTACCCAGACCAAGCGGCCACCTCCGTGCGGGTCGCCGGTCCGTCCCGTCTTTGGGAGGGCACCATCCGCCCCGGCCATTTCGACGGTGTCGCCACGGTGGTCGCCAAGCTCCTTGGCCAGATGCGCCCCGCTTGCGCTTTTTTTGGCGAAAAAGACTGGCAACAGGTGCAGGTGGTGCGGCGCATGGTGGCGGACCTCCTGCTGCCCGTGCGGATCGTGCCGGTGCCGACGGTGCGCGAGGCCGACGGGCTGGCGAAATCCTCCCGCAACCGTTACCTTTCTTCACAAGAACGTGCCGCCGCGCCAAATCTTTTCGCCGTGATGCGCGAGACCGTGCGCCGAATCGAGACAGGAGACGCCGTGGAGGCCTGTCTCGCCGCCGCCCGCGCGGCCTTGATCGGCCATGGCATGGTGCCGGATTATCTGGCCCTGGTTCATGCCGAAAATCTGGAACCGCTCGACGCGCCCTCTCCCCCCTCCCGGCTGATCGCCGCCGCCCGGCTGGGGCCTGTCCGGCTGCTGGATAATCTCGCCGTCGGATAAAAGGGCCAGAAGGCGGGTTTGCCGCCCCGGGAAACAGCCCCCACGGCTTACTGAAGCCCCGCCACCAGCAGCGGATTCGGCGCCGCGAGTAACCATGACAGCAGCGCCCAGACCGAGCTGACCGACACACCCAGCACCAGCCCCAGCAACGTCCCCGTCTGGCTTTTGCCAAAGGCGGCCCGGCTGAGCGGAATCGGACAGCGCCGGCCCAGCACCAGATTACAGGCCAAAACTCCCGCCAGACATGGCAGCAGCACGGCGCCCAATGCTGGCGCCCGCGCCAGCACCGCCAGCACCGGCAGGATAACCACCAGCAAGGATGCCTGGGCCGAAGCCGCGAACGCCGCGCGCGGCACCAGCGCCGGGGCCACCGGCGCGGCTTGCGTGAGCTGGGGCATATCATCCATCGCCGCCAGCACGGAGATGAAGAACAAGCCGAGCTGTCCGGCCAAAAAGACCAGCAACGGCACCGTGACGGCCAAACCCAGCGCCACCTTGCCAAGCAGGATCGCCGCCACCGGCACCAATGTCAGGGACCGATAGACGATCTGTGTCGCCAAACCAGGAAACCGCGCCAGCAAGCGCCTGTTCCTGGCGAGGAGCACGGAAAAAGCTCCGCCCTGGAAGCGCGCCTGCTGCGCCATGGCCCGCCCGCCTGGCCGGTAGCTGGCCGCGCTGATGGCGCCGCGCGCGAACGGCCCCGCCAAAAACACCCAAACCAGCAGAAACACCAGCGCCGCGCAGGCCAGCCCTCCCAGCAAGGCGCCTGGCTGCCCCAGCAACCCGCGCGCGAAAAAATAGGCCAGGCCGCCGCCGCCGGGCCCCGGCAGCACCCCCGCCCAGAACGCGGCTAGCTCTGGCCTCGGCACGAAACGCGGCGCCTGCCCCAGAATGAAAATGCCAACCGCTGTGGACAGGGCCAGGGAATGCCCGGCCCGGCGCGCCGCCATCGGGCCGATTCGCCCCACCAGCGCGACCACCAGCGCGAAAGCCAGCGCCGCGACGATCAACGCCTCCCCCGCCAGCATGGGATAAACCGCGAGCGCCCAAACCTGCCCCTGAAGGGCCAGCCCATTCGCCAGCACACCCGCCAGCAGCAACCAGGGGGCTCCGATGCTGGCCGCCACCCCCAACATGCGCACCGCCAGCACGCGGTTGGGCGGAATCGGCGAGGCCAACAGAAAATCCGCGTCTCCGCGCGCATAGATCACATCCGTGCTCGCCATCATCGCCCGCGAAAACATCAGCACGAACAAAAAGGCGAGATTGATGTTGGCCGCCAGCAGCATGATGTTTTCCGCCACCGGATGCCGCGCGATCAGCCTTGCCACCAGCAGCCCGATGCCCTGGAACACACCGCCCACGATGAGCGCGGGCAGCAATACATAACGGTGCGTGCGCACCAGGATGGAACCGCGCCAAAGCACGCGCAGCTCATGGCGCAGCAGCCAGAAAAACCCCGGAGCGGCGAACATCAGAGCGCCGTGAGCTGAAGAAACACATCCTCCAGCGTGCCGGTCTCAAAGCCTGTATGCGCCCGCAGATCCTCAAGCCGGCCCTCGGCCACCAGCCTGCCGCCGGAAAGAATGCCGATGCGGCTGGCCAGGCGCTCCGCCACCTCCAGAATATGGGTGGTGAGAATAATGGCCGCGCCATTGCCGACATGCTTGGTGAGCAGTGTTTTCACCAGCCTGGCGGAGGCCGCGTCCAGCCCGGTGAAGGGCTCGTCCAACAGCAGGAATTTCGGATCGTGAATCAGCGCGCCCGCCAGCACGGTCTTCTGCTTCATCCCGCGGGAGAAGCCCTCGCAGCGCTCCGCCCGGTGCGGCCAAAGCCCCAGAAGATCCAGCAACTCCTCCGCGCGCCCCCGCGCCAGGGCGGGCGGCACCCGCCAAAGACCGGCGATGAATTCCAGATATTCGAGCGGGCTCAGCTTGTCATAAAGCAACGGCTCGTCCGGCAGCCAGGCCATGATGGATTTCGCCCCCAGCGGGTCGCGCGTCACATCCCGGCCGAATACCTCGATCCGCCCCGCATCCGGCGGCGTCAATCCGGCGATCATCCGCAGGCTCGTGGTCTTGCCCGCGCCGTTGGGGCCCAGCAGCGCATAAAACTCGCCGGGCCGGATGGACAGATCGAGCCCGTCCACCACCTTGCGGCCGAATGATTTGACCAACCCCCGCGCGTTCAGCGCCAATTCGGATTCCATGGCGTCAGCCTATCCAGCCAGACAGGCCGCCGCCAGGGGGGATCAGTCCTTCGCCGCGCCGTCGTAGCGCGCCCGCGCCGCCTCGATCTCACTGAAATGCAGGCCGGCCCAGTCCAGAAGCGCTCCCAACGGCACCAGCACGGACAGCCCAAGAGGCGACAACGCATATTCGACGCTGGGCGGCTTGGTGGGAAACACCGTCCGCGTCACCAGCCCGTCGCGTTCCAGCTCGCGCAATGTCTGGGTCAGCATCCGCCGGGAAATATCGGGCACCAGCCGCAGCAGCACGCTAAACCGGCAAGGCCCCTCGGCCAGGGCCATCAAGAGCAATGCCGACCATTTATCGCCCGTCCGGTCGAGCAGATTGCGGGCAGGGCAACGTTGCGCGTTGAACCCGGCGGCGGCCCACTGGCTGAAACGGCGGCCCTCGGCATCCATGGTTACTTTCTCCTTACCTCGGCACTGAAACATGCCTTCTTTCAAGCACGCTAAACAAACGCCAGCTTACATTTGGTTATCGAACGAGACCAATGAAAGGAATTTAGTATGTCGCCAACTCCACGCCTGCTGGTGACCGGCGCCGCCGGACAACTCGGGCAGCTTACTGTCCAGGCGTTGCTGGCGCGCCTCCCCGCCGCTGAAATCGCGGTGAGCGTGCGCAAGCCCCAGGATGCCGAACGCTTCACCGCCCAGGGGATCACGGCGCATATCGCCGATTACACAAACCCCGCCTCTCTGGATGCCGCCTTCGCCGGAATTGAGCGGTTGCTGCTCATCTCCTCCAACGCGCTGGGCCAGCGCGTCGAACAGCACCGCAACGTGGTCGTGGCCGCCATGAAGGCGGGGGTGCAGAGGCTGCATTACACCAGCGTTCTACACGCCGATGCATCCAGCCTTGGCCTCGCGGAGGAACATCGCCAGACCGAAGCGCTGATCACCACCTCCGGCATGGCCTTTGTGCTGCTACGCAATGGCTGGTACACGGAAAATTACGCGGCTGGCGCGAAAACGGCCGTGCAGCATGGCGTGCTGCTCGGCGCGGCGGGCGATGGCCGCATCGCCGCCGCCGCCAGGGCCGATTACGCCGAGGCCGCGGCCATGACCATGCTTGCCGCCATGCCCGCGCAAATTTACGAATTGGCGGGAGATACAAGCTTTACTTTAAAAGAGTTCGCGGCGGAAATCTCACGCCTGAGCGGCACCGGGGTCGCATATGAAAATCTCGACCCGGCGGCTTACGAAACCGTGCTGAAACAAGCTGGCCTGCCCGCCGGGCTGGCAAATTTGCTGGCCGACAGCGATGCGGCGGCCAGCCAGGGCGCGCTGTTCGACGATCATGGCGCCCTTGGCAAATTACTGGGCCGGGCCCCCACGCCATGGCGGGAAACCCTAGCTTCGGCTCTCGGGTAAGATCCCCTGGGGGCGCCGGATTTCAGCCTTCCTGTCAGCCTTCCTGGCGGTAATTGGGCGCCTCGCGGGTAATCGCCACATCGTGCACATGGCTTTCGCGCAACCCCGCTCCAGTGATGCGGCGGAACTTGGTCTGGGTTTGCAGGGCTTCGATGTCGGCGCTGCCCGTATAGCCCATGCCCGCGCGCAAGCCGCCCACAAGCTGGTGCACCACGGCGGCCATCGGCCCTTTATAGCCCACCCTGCCCTCGATGCCTTCCGGCACCAGCTTCAGCGTATCCTTGATCTCCTGCTGGAAATAGCGGTCCGCCGAGCCGCGCGCCATGGCCCCCAATGAGCCCATGCCGCGATAGGATTTATAAGAGCGGCCCTGATACAGGAACACCTCGCCGGGCGCTTCGTCGGTGCCGGCCAGCATGGAGCCGACCATCACCGCATCCGCCCCGGCCGCCAGAGCCTTCACCATGTCGCCCGAGGCACGGATCCCGCCATCGGCGATCGCCGGCACACCGGCCTTGCGGCAGGCGGCGGCGGTTTCCATCACCGCGGTGAATTGCGGCACGCCGACACCGGCCACCACGCGCGTGGTGCAGATGGAGCCCGGCCCGATGCCGATCTTGATCGCATCCGCACCGCTATCGATCAGCGCCTGCGCGCCCTCGGGGGTTGCCACGTTGCCGGCGATGATCTGCACATCGTTCGAGGCCTGCTTGATCTTCGCCACCGCCTTCAGCACGCCATCGGAATGGCCATGGGCGGTGTCCACCACCACCACATCCACCCCGGCCGCGATCAGCGCCTCCGCGCGCTCGGCGCCATCCTTGCCCACACCGGTGGCCGCCGCGACGCGCAGCCGCCCCAACTCGTCCTTATTGGCGAGCGGATAAGCCTCGGCCTTGTCCATATCCTTCACGGTCATCAGCCCGACGCAATGGAACGACTCGTCCACCACCAGCAGCTTTTCCAGCCTGCGCTTATGCAGCAAGGCCCGTGCCTCCTCGGGCGACACCCCCGCCGTGACCACGGCGAGATTCTCCCGGGTCATCAACTCATAAACCTTGGTGCTCGGATCGGTGGCGAAGCGCATGTCCCGATGGGTGAGAATCCCGACCAGCTTACCGTCGCGCTCCACCACGGGAAAGCCGGAAATATGATGCTGAGCCATCAGCGCCTGGGCATCGGCCAAAGTCTGGTCGGGGAAGATGGTCAGCGGATTCACCACCATGCCGCTCTCGAACTTCTTCACGCGGCGGACCTGGGCGGCCTGCTCCTCGATCGTGAAATTCTTATGGATCACGCCGATACCGCCCTGCTGCGCCATGGCGATGGCCATCTGAGCCTCGGTGACCGTATCCATGGCCGCTGAAATCAGCGGAATATTCAGGGAGATCCGCCGGGTCAGCCGGGTGTTGGTCTTCACCATGGCCGGCAGGACCTGGGAATAGCCCGGCACCATCAACACATCGTCGAAGGCCAGCGCCTCGGCGATCCGCCCCATGAAGTTCAAATTGTCCGAAATATCCAATGCCATGGCCATGCCTACCAATTAAGACCTTGGCGGTTCCCAATAACCGCCAAGCCCCCCCCGCGCAAGTCAGGCGGGCCATGCGCTGAGAACACGGGTGCCCAGACGGGCCTACTGCAAAAACCGCCGCCGCAGCACGCGCCGCACCCGCGCCCAGGTCACGCGCACCCCCGCCTGCCGCAGGGAAATCCAGCCTATGCGCATATAATCGCGCCAGCGCGTGACCCCAGCCGGGGCGACATAGGCACCGCCATCCGCCGGCACGCGCCAGAATGTGCCGATGGTGGCGAAATCCGATTTTCCATATTCCCGGTTATGCGGCAGCCCGGCCAGATCGTGATACTCAAACGATGTCGGGTGGTTCACCAGCGCGTCGAACAACAGGAAAAGCGTCTCCCGGAACTCCTCAAGGGTAATATCCGTCAGGAACGGCTTGATAAAATCCGCGAACGCCTCGGTCTGGCGGTGCATGCGTTTCACGAAAACTTCACGCACCATCTCGTATTGCGGCTCGTGCTCGATGGGCACCGCCACCACCGAGCCATCCGCGTTCATATCGAAACGGCAAATCTGCGCCTCAAGCGAGGCAAAAGGCAGTTCCAGCAGTTCCACCCCCCGCTCGGCTATGCTCACCCAGCCCTTATCCGTGCCCTTGTGGAACAGGAAGGATTTGATGCCGTCATGCATATGGGCATGCGCGAGCGTGCCGATATAATAACCACGGAACGTCTCTCCGGCGAACTGCTCCATGCGCCGCTGGGACGACAGCGCCCAGCCGCAATCGGCCACGGCATCGGTTTCCGGATCGAACCCTTCCTTGGACAGATAGGATCGATAGCCCGCCAGCTCCCCTTCGGCGATTCGTTGAATGATGGACTGGCAGTCCCGCAATGCCCGCAACGCCGCTTCCACCCGGCGCGGTCCGTTGATCGGCAGGTCCAGCGGCGTGATCTTGCCCAGCATTTTGAGCAATTCGGTGTCGTCGGCCAAACCCAGCCGGTGGATACAATTTTCCAGCGTCACCGAGGTGCTGGTCGTCAACAAGGAGGGAAGCTCCTTCTCGAAACCCGTCACCAATGCCGGCATCATCGTCAGACGGCGCGAAGTATGGAAGATGGAGGCCTGGCCCGGCAGACCAAGGCGCCGCCAGACACTCTGCGGTGATATAACCGTCCCGCGTGGCGAGACGTACATGCTTCACCTTGTCGGCCTCCGCCATCACGCTCAGCCAGTACGCAAAACCCACCACCAGCGGCCCGGCATACATGGCGCCATATTGCGACGCCACGCTGGCGGCTGGGCTGACGGCCCTGAACATGGACAGATGCGCCACCAGCACCGAGGCCAGCAGATTGCGCTCTGCGCCATTGCCACGCGTGGCCGCCACCCCAATCTGATGCACCGCCACCTGATTGTAACGCGTGTCGCGCCATAATTGCTCGCGCAAGGCGGGCAGATGATAACCGGCGACGCCCGCCTCCAGCGCCGCGGCGCAATCGGCCTTGAAATTATCGCCGAAATGCAAAACCTCCTCGGGCCGCAGCTTGAGCGTGGCGCAGACCTCGCCATAAAGCGAGCCTTCATGCTTGGATTTTCGATAGGCGCAGGAGACGAACATATGCGCCACCGGCAACCCGTTGGCGGTCAACAGATCCTGAATGAAATCAGGCGGCAAATACATGTCCGACACCGCGACGACCGGCTTTCCGGCCCTGACGGCCATTTCGTAAATCGCCTCGATTCCCGGGGAACGGGTCAGCACGGCGCGCTCCAGCTCCAATTCCAGCTCCATCAGCCGATGGGCCGTCCAGCCGCGCGCGCCATCGGCCGGCAGGCGCAATGCCTCGTAAATTTCCGCCAACGTCACTTCCGGCGAACCGGTTTTTTCAAGCAGCTTTTCCCGCGCGTCCGCCTCGGCCTTGATCCGCGCCTCATGAAAACCGGCAACACCCGAGCGGCGCTCGGCCAGCGCGAAGACATCCGTGGCGTTCAGCACCTTGCGCACCAGCAAGGTGTCGAACACATCGAAGGAAACAACCTTGGCCTTCGCGATCAGATCCTGAAGCTCATCGCCATCCGGGAGCGCCACGGGGGAAAACAATCCCTGGTGGCGGCGATCCTTGAGTTTCAAAAACGGCTCGGCCTCCAAATGATCCATAAAATACAATTAACCTCCTCGTTTCGTACCCCTGTCGCGGGGCACGGGCAACCATGCCAAAACCGGCTCCATCACGGAAAGCCGGGCCGCGGACAGATCGCGTGGCTTTCCAAAAAGCAGCCCATGACAACGCTTTACGTCAGGCCATAACTGTATTGCAACACTTTGTCACTCCGCCGGGCGAAAGCCGGTGGCCACCACATACATCTCCTTGGACTCCTTGCGGCTGGCCGGCGGCTTGGCATGTTTCACGCTCTTGAAGCGCAGCTTGAGCATGTTGAGCATCTCCTTCTCCGCCCCGCCCTGAAACAGCTTGGCCACGAACCCGCCGCCAGGTGCCAGTATCTCACAGGCAAAGGCCAGCGCCGTCTCGGCCAGGGCCATGATGCGCAGATGGTCCGTGGCGACATGGCCCGACGTGTTGGGCGCCATGTCCGACATCACCAGATCCGCCTTGCCGCCCAGCAATTCGGTCAACCGGGCCTCGATCCCCTCTTCCAAAAAATCGCCCTGAATGAAATCCGCCCCGGGCACGGGCGGGATTTCCAGCAGATCGACACCAACGACCTTCGCCGCCCCGCGCGCCAGCGCCACTTGGCTCCAACCGCCGGGAGCGGCCCCCAGATCCAGCACCCGCGCCCCCTTGCCGATCAGCTTATATTTGTCGTCCAGCTCGATCAGCTTGAAGGCCGCGCGCGAGCGCCAGCCCTGGGCCTTGGCCGCGGCCACGTAGGGGTCGTTGAGCTGTCTTTGCAGCCAGCGTTGCGAAGATGTGGAAAGCTTGCGGGCGTTTTTCAGCCGCACGGCCTCCCGGCGGGGAGGCAATTTGGAGGTCTCGGTCATATGTGCGGACGGTTTTTTTGATTCGGCATACCGCGCATCAGCCGCATCAGCATGCCCTCGCGCAACCCCCTATCGGCCACCACCAGCCGCGGTGCCTGCCATAATTCATGAATGGCGGCGAAAATGGCACAGCCTGGGAGCACGAACTCGACCCGCTCCTGACCGATGCAAGGGTGGCGGGACAGCCCTTCCCGTCCCAGCGCGCGCGCCTCGGCCAGCGCCTCGTCCACCGCTTGGCGGGTGAGCGAAACACCATCCACCAGCCCGCGCCGGTAACGCTCCAGCTTCAGCGAAACGCCGGCCAGCGTGGTCACCGTGCCCGAGGTGCCAACCATCACCACCCCGCCTCGCCTAATTTCCTCGCCGAAGCGATGCACCGCCTCGAAGGGGCGCAGCATCGTGACAATATCGTCCGTCAGGCGGGCAAACCCCTCCGGCTGGTAACAAGCCCCCGCGCAGCGCTCCGACAATGTGACCACGCCCACCGGCAAGGAGAGATAGCCGATCAGCTCCGGTTGCGCGCCGCCATCGAGCCGCACCCAGGCGATCTCGGTTGAACCGCCGCCAATATCGAACAAAAGCGCGCGCCGCCCGGCCTTGCGCAGCAGCGGGGCACAGCTTTCCACCGCCAGTTCGGCCTCCTCGCGCGGATTGATGATTTCCAGCGGCAGGCCGGTGACATCGCGCGCATGACGGATGAACTCCATGCCGTTCTCCGCCTGGCGGCACGCTTCGGTGGCAATGGCGCGCAGTTTGATCGGGCCGCTACATTCATCCCCCGCCCAGCGCTGAACGCGCTCCGCGCAGATCGAGAGCGAGGCGATCGCCCTGTCCATGGCCATGGCGGAAAGCCGCCCGGTTTCGTACAGCCCTTCCCCCAGCCTGACGACTCGCGAAAAACTATCCAATATATGAAACCCATGCCCCGTCGGCGTGCCAACCAGCATGCGGCAATTATTGGTGCCGAGATCAATCCCCCCAAACACGGCGCGGCGGCGCCCTCGCCGGTGCCACACCGGCCGCGTCGTCTGCGCGAGGGAGAACTGACTGGCCATCTCTTATATATTCGCGGATTAGCCCCGCTGGGCAAGCCGCAAACGCCGCGCGGACCGCCCAGAACCAAATATTTTATGATCGCTCGATGACAGCGGGCGCTTGCTCCTCCCGCCCAGCGGTGCTAGAGGCCCGCCACCGACACCGCTTGGGGGATAGTTTAGCGGTAGAACTCCCGGCTCTGACCCGGGCAGCCTTGGTTCGAATCCAGGTCCCCCAGCCACCGCTTATGCGCATGAATTAAATCAACGAGTTAGCAGAGCAGGAAGTTGAAGAATAAGGCCCAGAACATATGTGGGAACACGTCTACAGCGGCCCGTCTTCGCCGAGGGAGGCTACGCCGGGCCTAAACTGCAAGGACGCCTCGAAAAAATAGGGAAATGGACGATCCAAATCGTAAAGCGCTCCGACAATGCGGAAGGTTTCGAACTCCTGCCTCGTCGATGGGTTGTCGAGAGAACCTTTGCCTGGCTCGGCCGATGCCGACGTCTCGCCAAGGATGTCGAGGCAACAATCGCCAGTGCAACCGCTTGGGTACTGCTCGCCCACATCCGACTGCTTACAAGAAAAATCGCGCCGCAGAGGTAGTTATACTACCATTCAGAGTCAGGCTCTTAGACTAGCAGGAGCAGCTGCCGTCAGGACCCGTTAGTTTCATGAACCGGCACCGCCATAAAATCAGCCCGGCAGGCCGCCACCTTACTGGCAAGGCTCGCGGTCTTCACGCGAGACAGGGCTGCTAGAGCCTCTGCCTTCCACTTAGCCACTTGGGCATCTGTCGGTTCAATGAGCGGAACACCGCAAACCGCGTCCAAAGGAATATCTCCGCCCGTGAGAGGTAGGACGCCCTGGGGATTCTTGAGCAGCGCATAGGCCAGAGCGCCTGTCAGGTCCTCGCCCGTCCCCGCATCGGTGCCTGGGCGCAAGGCGGCGGCAACCTCCAGCCACTCATTATTACCCGTGGAAATCTGGTTCAGTACGTCCGTCCATTGATCTCCGGTGCCAGCCGACAACTGCACCACAACGCTTCGCGCCCCCTGCTGGTGAATGTCACTGAGCAGTTTCTGGGCCATGGGTGAAGCAGCAAAGGCTGGCCACGCACAGGCTGCGGTCAGTATTCCCAAAAGAGCCACACGTCTCATTGCGTCACCTGTAGGCGATGATCCCCGGAGGCCCAGATTTTATGCCGTATTTGTGGCCCCATGATGATGCAGCCCTGGGAAGCATCGTGGCGCCGGTTATCGCCATGAATAAGGAAACCGTTACGCCCAAAGGTAACCGAACCGGGAACAGGGGTTAAGCGCATGACATAAGGGCCGTGCGTCGTGGTATCGTGAGGAGCGCCGATGGTATAGGAGCCCTGGGGAATCGGGCCGATATTCGGGACAGACTGCATGGCTGGATTATTCCGCCCGCCCTGAGTTCCTGAGTACCCTTTCCCTACCAAACGGCCATTTTCGGATAGTTCGCCGGTCGATTGGCTATAGGTCCAGGCCATAAAGGCGCCTCTCGTTTAACTTGACGGGCAGCGTACTGGCTGCCATCTCTGATTGTCTACACAGTGGCAACATTACATTTGAATAACATTGCCTTGTGCTGCTCCCGCCCTTGGCCCGGCGGCCCAGACATGTATCATTCCGGCATGCCACCGTCCTACCAAATTCCCGGCTTAGCCGTCCTGGCACTTATCATCGCCGTCTTGGCGGTGATTACCATAGCGCCCCTGTTCAAACGCTCGGCCCGAACGA